>CAYQCA010000045.1:0-20151 GCA_964415835.1 uncultured Clostridium sp.
GCTTTTCAAGGTTATTCGCTGTTCGCTCGTCGCAAGCAGCTTAATTATAATATCATGTTGCTGTTTTGTTGTCAACACTTTTTTGAATTTTTATCTTTAGGTTTTTTATGGAAACCTTCTGATTTAATGCCTTTTAGTGTTGCCGTTCGCTACAGCTTGGTTAGTATATCACCATAGGCAGCTTAAAATCAACATGCCTCATCTTTATATTCAGTTGTTATTTTAATTTATTTTCGTATTTCTAAGTTATCCAAACTTTTATACGGTAAATTATCGTTTTTGCTCGGTATTGAACTTAAATAAGTATAATTGATAAATCTAGACCAACACAACTATACATATAGTGGTAGCAGCGGACTTCCTACTCCTGTATAGAAGAGTGATAGCCTGTGAAGGGCTCTTGTTGAGGCGATATAGAGTAGCTTTTTATCCTCCTCACTCTTATAATTCTCATTATTTGTCTGATAAACTATTACAGCATCAAATTCTAGCCCCTTTGACATATACACAGGCAAAATGCTAACGCCAGAAGAGATATCAAAACCATCTGTATCCATTAGAATTGTACCGATATCTCTTCCTATACTCATTTGAAGGTCTCTGGCATCAGAAATACTTTTACATATTATTGCTATAGATTCATATCCTGCTTTTTTGCAAAGTTCTATTTCATCTGCAATAAGTTCCTCTAAATGCGAATCATTGTCCGCTTTTACTATTTTTGGTTCATCACTATACCTCTCAAAACTCTCAATATCAACATTTTCATCAATAAAATTAGAACTGAATTTATTTATCTCATATGAGCACCTAAAGCTTTTATTCATATAGACCATTGAGCTTTTTTTCTTGTTGAGAATATCTTTAATATCATTGTATATCGATATGTCACAGTTCTTTTGAAGAGTTTGATTAATATCCCCTACAACAGTAAACTTTGTATCCGAAAATGCCTGCTTTAAAATTTCGTATTGTAAAGGGTAGTAATCCTGTGCTTCATCAACAACCACTTGTTTTATATCTTTATAAAGGTAACTCCCTGAAATATAAAGCTTTAATAATAATAACACCATTCCGTCTTCATAGCTTACCTGTTGGTTATTCTGATTTTCTATTGTATATGCCAAAATCTGATCAATATTCGAAGGTAATTCTAATCCTTTTGCCAGCTTAAAAAATATGTTTTTGTTTTTAATTAGCTTTCGATATATACCTGCAACATCAATCCGGGTGAACTTTTGAATTTCCTTATATATAGCTTTGTTTTCTTTTAGCAGCAAAAGTCTTGCGAATGCCTTGACTTCAAATATATGCTCAGGATAATTGCTTACGAATTTTTCCAACTTTTCTAAACGACTTTTTCGATTTTCCTGCATTTTTAACATTATTCGGTTTTCAATGGTATTGAGTCTTTTTTCCAATGGGATCGCTACATCGTTATTTTTTAGCAATTCCTGTTTAAGCAGCTGCCGATTTGCTATGCATTGACCATTATAAAAAATATCACGAAACTCTATCATTTTATATTCATATAAATTTAAATAGCGCTGAAGGATTGTTCGGAAGGTTCTTGACAGCTTAAATTCTACACTACTTTTTTTTATATTTATATTATTAGTGTCTTTACCGTTTATTATCTCTTCCAGAAGAGAATTTCTGCTTTCTATGCTCATACTATTTTCAAATATGTTTTCAAAAATATCCTCCATTGTTATGGTCTGTATGTTCTTTTCACCTAACTCCGGCAACACATTTTCAATATATTTACCAAATAAATTGTTTGGTGTAATCAGTGCAATATTATTTACACTTAAATTAGACTTAACACCATGATACATCAAGAAAGCTACTCTGTGCATAGCAACAGAAGTTTTTCCGCTGCCGGCAACCCCTTGAACTATTAGCAAATCACTTTCTATATCTCGGATAATTATATCCTGTTCTTTTTGGATAGTCTCAACGATACTTTTCATTTTTGTTGAAGAATTCTGTGAAAGCACCTGTCTTAGTATATTGTCTAATACAGTTACACTTGAATCAAAAAAATACACCAATTGACTATTCTTAATTTCATATTGCCTTTTTAATTTCACTTCTCCGGAAATTAATCCATAAGGTGCTGTATAACTTGCTTTACCCAGCTCGTATCTATAAAATATACTGGCTATTGGAGAACGCCAGTCACAAATATATGTTTCCTGAGTTTTTTCATCTGTAAGGTTCCCAAGGCCTATATATATTTTTTCTACACTTGTTCCTTCTTCCGCAAAATCAATTCTTGCGAAATATGGACTCAAAATCATTTTTTCGTACTTTCTTATACGTGAGTCAGTTATTTCGTAATCAAAGGTTTGTATTCTTATAGGATTTAGATATTGTATTGCATCAGATAGTTTTTCAAAATCTAGTGATGAATGAATTGTGTTTTCATACATATCTTTTCTTGCTGCTATTAACTCGTTCTTTTTACTCAGCATTTTTTGATACTCTTTATCCAAGCTATCTTTGATTGCTTTTGTTACCTTGCTTAGATATACTTTTTCCAGTTCAAACTGTTCGGAATAATTATTTATAAAAATCACTCCTTTTTTTTAAATGAAATGAATTAAAATATACAATATGTCCCATTATGTGTCAATAATGTTTTCATCAATAATATCAAAAAGAGGACACACGATTTCTCATATATCCCCTTTTTGGTGAAGTTTGTCGCATCTATTCTTTTACGCTAAATACTCTTATAGAAGTGGAGAGTTTATTACCTCGTTACAATCCGATATCATCTGAACCATTCTCATCTGAAGTCAGAGCATCCTCATTTTCATTTTCTTCGCCATCTACACTTGTACTATCGTTCTCTTCGTTTATCATCCTGGCCATACTCACAACATTAATACCCTCAGCCATCCTCATCAATGTGACTCCCTGAGTTGCCCTTCCGAGAATACTGATTTCATTTACTTTCATACGGATAATGGTTCCGTCAGAGCTAATTAGCATTATATCGTCATCCTCGGATACCAGCATCATACCTACGGATTTACCGGTCTTTGCAGTAATTCTGTATGTGAGAACTCCTTTACCGCCTCTGGACTGAACTTTATATTCATCAAGCTCGGTTCTCTTACCAAAACCATTCTCTGTAACAACCAGTAGAGTTGTGTTCTCTGTACATACTTCCATTCCTATTACGTAATCGTCTTCATCCAGTTCTATACCCTTTACTCCTTGGGACACTCTTCCTATAGGTCGTGCATCTGTTTCATTAAATCGTATAGCCATCCCGTTTACAGTTGAAAGCATGATATCCTGATTTCCATCAGTCAGCTTAACATCAATCAGCTCATCATTATCTCTTAAAGATACTGCTGCAAGCCCACCTTTTCTTATGTTCTCGTACTCCATAATATCTGTCTTTTTAACAAGACCATTACGAGTTGCCATAATAAGGTATTGTCCCTCTTTATATTCCTGAATAGGAATAACCGTTGTTACTTTTTCATTACCATCAAGCTGCAGTAGGTTTACTATTGCAGTTCCCTTTGCCTGTCTCCCGGCTTCAGGAATTTCATATGCCTTTAACCTGTATACTTTACCTTTGTTTGAAAAGAACATTATATAGTGATGGGTTGAAGTAACAAACAGATTTTTTACAAAATCCTCTTCTCTAGTACTAAGGCCTATAATTCCTTTTCCTCCGCGTTTCTGGCTCTTGTAAGTATCTGCAGGAAGTCTCTTTATATAACCGAAATGTGTCATGGTAATGACCATTTCTTCTTCCTGAATGAGGTCTTCTAAATCAATTTCATCCTCGTCAATCTCTAGTTTTGTTCTTCTTTCATCTGCATACTTGTCTTTAACTACACAAAGTTCATCTTTAATTATTTTATGAACGAGAATTTCATTAGCCAATACATCCTTATAGTACTTGATTTTCTCAGCCAGCTCGTCATATTCAGCATCGATCTTTTCTCTTTCCAACCCTGTCAAACGACCCAATCTCATGTCAACAATAGCCTGAGATTGTTTTTCACTGAACCCGAATCGTTCAGAAAGATTTTCCTTTGCGATAGTTTCAGTCTTGGAGTTTCTGATAATTTTTATTACCTCATCCAAATGATCAAGGGCGATTCTCAAACCCTCCAAGATATGTGCCCTTGCTTCAGCCTTATCCAGCTCGAACTTGGTTCTGCGTCTTACCACATCTTCCTGATGAGCTATGTAGTAATCAAGAGCTTCCCTTAAGTTAAGTGTTCTAGGTTCATACAAGTGGTCATCAGTGGGTACAATTGCTACCATGTTAACACTGAATGACTCCTGGAGCTGTGTATTTTTATATAGTTGATTCAATACAACGCTTGGATTGGCATCACGTTTGAGCTCTATAACAATTCTGACAGGCTCTTCTCTTCCTGACTCATCCTGAATAAACGATATTCCTTCCAATCTTTTTTCTTTAACCAGTTCTGCAATTTTTTCTATCAGACGAGCCTTGTTTACCATATACGGTATCTCAGAGATGACTATTCTATGCCTGTTTCCATGCATCTCTTCAATTGTAGCTTCCGATCGTACAACCAGCTTGCCTCTGCCAGTTCTGTAAGCATCTCTTATTCCCTTTTTACCAATTATTTTGGCTGCTGTAGGGAAGTCAGGCCCCTTAATGTACGTCATTAGTTCTTCTATTGTTATTTCAGGGTTATCAATTATAGCACAAACACCATCAATTACTTCACCTAAATTATGAGGTGGAATATTCGTTGCCATACCTACAGCTATACCTGAAGAACCATTTACCAGTAGTTGTGGAAATCTGGAGGGCAAAACAACCGGTTCAACTTCATGTTCGTCAAAATTCGGTTTAAAATCAACAGTATCCTTGTTTATATCGGCAAGCATTTCCATAGATATCTTTGCTAACCTTGCCTCAGTATACCTCATTGCTGCTGCTGCGTCACCATCTCTGGAACCAAAGTTTCCATGTCCATCAACAAGCGGGTGTCTAAGTGAAAAGTCTTGTGCCATACGTACAAGGCTATCATAAACAGCTGCATCACCATGCGGATGAAAGCTTTTTAAAGCTTCACCGACAGTTGCAACAGATTTTCTGTATGGCTTGTCCGGTGTAAAACCAGAAGAATACATAGTATATAAAATACGTCTGTGAACTGGCTTTAATCCATCTCGAACATCAGGCAATGCTCTATCTATTATTACGCTCATAGCATAGTCAATGAAAGACTTTTTCATTTCAGCTTCTATGTCTATGGGAATAATCGTTTGCTCCCTTATTTCATCTGCCATTTAACTTCTTACCTCTTTTCCTATGATAAAAACAATCTAATCCAATATATATTTTAATAAACTTTTTGCAACCTGTCTACTTTTTTGTAATCCTTTCCACAGCTGTTGAAAATCATACACATCTAGTATTCCCTGTTTTTACCTGATATTAATCTTTTTAGCTTCTTTTTGTTGTTGATAAACATTATTAATTTGAGTATTTTATCCACAGTTTATCCATTAATTGTAGACAAAATAAAAAGGCGTACTACATTTTTCTTCAAATGTAAGCACGCCATTTTCTATTTACTTAATTGTTATTAACATAGTCCTTTTACATAACACTCATGTTATTCTTTGGTACTCTCACTACAAACTCTATGTATTCCCCTCTGTCAATCTGGGCAGCCTTTGCATTAACACCGGATTGTTTCATAATATCTATTGCTTGTTTTATAGTGTTTACAAAAATTCTTACATCCTTAATGGCCTTAGTCATCTTTTTATCAGATGGCTTTTGCTTAACATTTTTAGAGAATTTATCAATTGCTTTTTCAACAAGTTCTTCTGTCTTTTTAACATTTAGTCCTCTTTCACACACTAGTCTAAGGACCTTAAGCTGCAGCTGTTCGTCATGCAACTTAAGAAGTGCTCTGGCATGCCTTTCTGTCAGGCTATTATCGGCAAGTATCTTTTTTACCAAAGGGGATAGCTTAAGAAGTCTGATCTTGTTAGCTATTGTAGATTGGCTTTTGCCAATTTTTTGGGCAAGCTCTTCCTGAGTAAATCCATGCTCATTAATTAAATTGCTATACCCTTCGGCTTCCTCCATATAGCTTAAATCTTCTCTTTGTAGATTTTCTATCAGAGCCATTACTGCGGAATCGTTGTCATCAACGTTGATTATAATTGCAGGTATCTCCTTAAGTCCAGCCATAGTCGCTGCTCTTAATCTCCTCTCACCTGCTACCAATTCATATGTACTGTGCGAAATTTTTCTAACATTTATAGGCTGCAATACTCCGTACTGCTTTATGGATTCACATAACTCTTCAAGAGCCATTTTGTTAAATTGCTTTCTCGGTTGATATGGGTTTGGCCTTATAAAATCAATACCAACATAAGTAATATTTTTAACTTCATCCTTCTTATCCTGCTTAGTAAATTGCACTTTGCTTTCTAACATAACGGCACCATCCTTTGTATAATTTAAAATTTTTTCTTTAGTAATCTACTATATGTTGTAAATTACTTTACAAAGGATAATTCTACCATTGGATTTCATTTCCTTTATTCCCAATCAAGAATCGTTCGCTAAAAAGGTATATAAATCTATGATTTAAGTGTTATATCAACGGTTCTTTCGAAGGTTTTCCCGCTTTCCTTGGATATTTTGTCGGCGTCTGTCTAAACTTTCTTATAACGACGACATTTCTCTCTATATTTGTAGAAGGTAACTCCATTTTTTCAATTTTTTCAATTTTACCTCCTAAAATGTCGAGTGCTTTGGTGCTGTTTCCAATCTCTTCTGTGTTACTTCCCTTCATTGCGATAAAAAGACCGTTAATTTTTACAAAAGGCAGACAATATTCGAGCAAAACCGGCAAATTTGCAACAGCTCTGGCTACCGCAATATCGAACTTCTCCCTATATATAGGACTAATTCCCATATCTTCTGCTCTGCCATGGACCGCCTTAATTGGAGGAAACGCATTATTACCGGAAATATTTGTGGTGTCAATCACTTCATTTAGAAACTTCACTCTTTTTTCTAATGAATCAAGAAGAGTAACTTCTAAATTCGGATATGCTATTTTTAAGGGAATACCGGGAAAGCCGGCCCCTGTGCCCACATCAATAAGAGTTTGCTTTTTATCCTTGATATAGGGCAGAATACTTAGGGAATCAATAAAGTGCTTTACAATAATATCCCTGTCATCTTCTATGGCTGTCAGATTTATCTTTTGATTCCATTCCTTTAAAAGCTCCATATATGTTGTGAACTGTTCTATATTTTGCTCATTTATCTCTTTTCCAAAATGTGATGCTCCTGCTTTTAGAAGCTGGCTAAGTTCCTTGTCAAGTGCCATTTTTTCCTCCAATACTACTCAGTTTTTTTCCTATTGAGTTGTTCCATGTATATTAACAATACAGAAATATCTGCTGGGGAAACCCCTGTTATTCTGGAAGCTTGTCCTATTGAATCCGGTTGTATCTGTGACAATTTCTGTCTTGCTTCAAGTCTTAGGCCTTGTATTGCAGTATAGTCTATATTTTTTGGTATCTTTCTTCCTTCTAGCTTTTTATACTGGTCAACCTGAAGCAGTTGTCTTTTTATATAGCCCTCATATTTAACGGCTACTTCCACTTGTTCGCGCACCGATCTGGGCAGTTTCGGCAATTCACATACTTCAGCCAGACTCTCATAGCTAATCTCCGGTCTTCTCAGAAGTTCAGTTACTTTAATACCACTTTTAATGGCTGTGCTATTTCTACTCTCGAGAAAACTGAGAACTGCTTCACTTGGAGGAAGATACATATTCTCCAATCTCTCAATTTCCTTTTCTATCATTTCTTTTTTGTCCAGGAATTTTTGATAACGCTCATCACTTATAAGACCAATTTCTTTTCCAATTGGAGTCAGTCTCAAATCTGCATTGTCCTGCCTCAGTAATAACCTGTACTCTGCCCTTGATGTCATCATTCTATAAGGTTCTTTTGTTCCTTTTGTCACCAGATCATCTATAAGAACCCCTATATATGCCTGGGATCTGTCCAATATCATTGGCTCTCTGTCCTGTAGCTTCATAGCGGCATTAATTCCAGCAACAATACCCTGTGCAGCAGCCTCCTCATAACCGGAGCTTCCATTAATCTGTCCTGCGGAAAACAACCCGTCAATATTTTTGTATTCCAGTGATAATTTAAGCTGAGTTGCATCAATTCCATCGTATTCAATAGCATAGGCACTTCTCATCACTTTGACATTCTCCAGCCCTGGAATTGTCTTCATAAATTCCATCTGTACGTCCTCTGGTAAACTGCTGGACATTCCCTGTAAATACATTTCTTCTGTACCTAGCCCCATTGGCTCGACAAACACCTGATGCTTTTCTTTATCGGCAAACCTGACCACCTTATCTTCAATCGATGGACAATATCTTGGGCCAATACCGGTAATATCTCCACTATACAAAGGTGAGCGATGCAGATTCTGTTTTATAACGTCATGTGTTTGTTGATTTGTATAAGTTAACCAGCAATTAACCTGTTCCTTTTCAATACTTTCAGTTTCAAAGGAAAATGGTATGATTATATCATCACCGGGCTGCTCTATCATTTTAGAGAAGTCAAGACTTCTTTTATTAAGCCTTGCCGGAGTACCGGTTTTAAACCTTAACAAAGTTATTCCCATATCCATAAGACTTGCAGATAACTTATTAGCGGGAAATATTCCATCCGGACCTCCGCTATAGCTAACATCCCCAATAATGATTCTTCCCTGCAGGTAAGTTCCTGTGGTAAGAATTATTGCTTTGCAATTAAAGATTGCACCGGTATGTGTTTTAACTCCTGTTATTTTCTTTTTCTTTTCGTCTGTAATTATTTCAACTATTTCTGCCTGTCTTATATCTAGGTTTTCCTGCAATTCCAAAGTGTGTTTCATTTCTATTTGATATTGCCGTCTGTCAACCTGAGCACGAAGTGAGTATACAGCCGGTCCCTTGGACGAATTTAAAATTTTCGACTGAATAAATGTTTTGTCAGTGTTTTTTCCCATCTGGCCGCCCAAAGCATCTATTTCCCTTACCAGGTGTCCCTTTGCTGTACCACCTATATTTGGGTTGCAAGGCATATTCGCCATGCTGTCCAGATTTATCGAAAAAACTATTGTTTTACAACCTAATCTTGCTGCCGCCAGAGCTGCCTCACAGCCTGCATGACCAGCACCAACAACAACTACATCATAACTACCAGCGAAATAATCCATTAAGATTCTCCCTTTCACTTTCCTATACAAAATCTACTGAATATATTATGCATTACTGCTTCGTCAATAGATTCTCCTGTTATCTGACCAATATTATCAGCAGAATTTTTTATGTCAATAGTAATCATATCAAGCGGCATTCCCATATTATAAGAGTTCAGAGCCTGATCTATATCATTTATAGCCTTATCAACAAGATTTTTATGTCTCGCATTTGTCAGCAAGACTTCATTATTTTGAACAATGTCACCCTTTAGGAACATATCTGCTATTTTTTCCTCAAGTCCTTCTACCCCTTGATCCTGGGCAACAGATGCTTCCAGAACAATATCAAAGTCAAGTCGGTTTCTGATAATATCAACCTTTTGCTCGTCAACCAAATCTATTTTATTTATGAGCATTATACTTTTCCGGCCTTTTATATTTTGAAGAACCTCAATATCCTCTTCTTGTATACCTGTATCCGCAGCAATAACCATTATAATTAAATCTGCTTCCTCTATTGCCTTCAGTGCCTTTTCTACACCTATTTTTTCAACAACATCTCCGGTTTCCCTGATCCCGGCTGTATCTATAATCTTTGCAGGAATCCCTTTTATATTTATATATTCTTCAATAGTATCCCTGGTTGTGCCGGGAATATCTGTTACAATCGCCCTTGTGTTTCCGGCCAGCTGATTTAAAAGTGATGACTTTCCAACGTTTGGTTTACCTACAATAGCTATGTTTATACCTTCTCTAAGAATTTTTCCTCTTTGAAATGTTGATGCCAGAGTATTTAATTGTTCCTTTATTTTGTTTAAGTTGTCAAAAACCATCTCACCGGTTATTTCTTCTATATCGTGTTCCGGATAATCCACCGTAACATCTATATGAGCAATTAAATTTACAAGAACTCCTCTGATTTCTCTAAGTTTTTGGGCAAGCCTACCTTCCAGGTGACTTACAGCAGCTTTAGAACTTTCAACTGTCTTTGAATTAATAAGGTCTATTATTCCCTCTGCCTGAGATAAATCAATTCTGCCGTTTAAAAATGCTCTTTTTGTAAATTCTCCTGCCTCAGCCGGTCTTGCTCCATATTTAAACAAGAGTTCAAGAACTCTGTTTACAACTACAATTCCTCCATGGCAATTTATTTCAACAACATCTTCCCTTGTAAAAGTTTGTGGTTTAGACATCTTGCTAAGTAAAACTTCATCAACCGTTTCTTTTGTCGACGGATCTATAATTTTTCCGTAGGTAATAGTGTGTGAAGCTAAAGCTTCCATAGGCTTTGAGGAAATAAATATTTTATCCGCAACTTCAAAAGCCTTTTCTCCACTTATCCGTATTATACTTATTCCACCGGTTCCATATGGTGTTGATAATGCTGCAATCGTATCTTCAAAGTAAAGCATTAATATCCTCCAAACCGCAAAATGGTTCTAGGAATAATCCTGAACCATTTTAAAAAATATTTTCACCTATTTAAAATTATAACGCATCGATTCAGATCTCGTTATTTTAAAGCAATAACTACTTTTCTCTTTGGCTCTTCACCTACACTATATGTTTCAACATACTTGTGTCCTTGAAGAGTTGAGTGGATAATTCTTCTCTCATATGGATTCATAGGTTCAAGGGTAACCGGTTTTTTATATTTTACAACTTTATCAGCCAACCTGTTAGCCAGCTTTACAAGTGTTTCTTCTCTCTTTTCTCTGTAGTTCTCAACATTTAAAATAACACGTTTGTAATTATCATATTCTTTGTTAACTACAAGACTTGTGAGGTATTGAAGAGCATCCATTGTCTCTCCCCTGCGTCCTATAATTATGCCAATATCATCTCCATTTATGTCTACAACAATACTTTCATCATCTTCATTTATGATGATATCTGCTTCTACTCCCATATTGTTAAGTACAGTATAAAGGAAATCTGAAGCAATATCGCCCCTGCTGCTTTCAACTTCTTTAACAGTGACTCTAACCTTTGCAATTTTTGAGCCTATAATGCCAAAAATACCTTTATTTCCTTCTTCCAATACTTCAATATCTACATCCTCTTCAGTGAGATTTAATTCAGCAAGTGCAGCTGAAATAGCTTCCTGTGCTGTTTTTCCAGTTTTCTCGATACTATACGCCATTATTTTTTCACTACCTCCTTCTTCTTAAGGACATACTTATTAACATAGTATTGCTGTCCAATTGCAAATATATTACCAGCAATCCAATATAAAGCTAGACCTGCGGGGAATTGGAATGAAAAAATTAATGTCATCAAAGGAGATATATACATCATGCTATTTCCCATAGGGTTAGCTGCTTTAGAGGCACTATCAGTTGCTTTAGGCATTGACAATTTTACTGTGATAAAAGTAGTAATAGTTGCCAGTAATGGTAACAGTAATAATACAATCTTATGTGGGTCAGCCATTAACTGTTCAGGATGCCATGTAGGTATGTTAGCTAAATTTATTCCAAATCCATGGGAAGGGAAGTACATGTTTAAATTCCCAACTTCATTTCCCTGACCATTTTTCATAAAATAAGTTATTGTTTCTATCTCAGGATATGCACCTTTCGTACCGGCTTTGGCTGCTAAGTCTACCAGCTGATCTTTTGAAAAACCAAGCATAAATTTCAACGGTTTTGTAATTACCTGCCACAAAGTAAGTAATATAGGCATCTGAATAAGTAATGGCAAACAACCTCCTGCAGGGTTTATCTTGTGCTCCTGATAAATCTTCATCATTTCCTGATTTAACTTTTCTTTATCATTTGCATATTTTCTTTGGATTTCCTGAAGAAGAGGCTGAACCTTCTGCATTTCTGCTGTTGATTTATATTGCTTTAAAGTAAGAGGAAACATCGCTGCTCTTACCAATATTGTAAATATTATAATTGCTAATCCGTAATTCTGAAATGCCACAGTATTATATATCCAGTACAAAAACTGGCCAAGTGGCTTGGCTATGAAGTCCAACATATATTTTCACCTATACCTTTTGTATATTATCTATTTCAAAGGGTCATACCCACCAGGATGGAAAGGATGACACTTTAGTATTCTTTTTATAGCCAAATATGTACCCTTGAAGAAACCATATTTAGTAACGGCCTCCAAGGCATATTGGGAACATGTGGGATAAAACCTGCATGTAGGTTTTATTTTAAGTGGTGATAAAAACTTCTGATAGAAGCGAATTAATCCAATCATAATTCTTTTAAGCAATTGTATTTCTCCTGATCAAACACTTTCAATTTTTTTATCAAGTATTTGAACTCCTTTAACAGCGCAGCGTATTTAAATTCAGTATCTTCAGCTCTTGCTGCTATCACTATGTCATATCCCAATAAAATAAAATCCTCAAAATGTCTAAAACTTTCTCTGATAAGTCTCTTTTTTCTGTTTCTCAATACAGCCTTTCCGCATTTTTTTGAAACAGAAATACCTAGCCTGTTTGCGGGCTGTTTATTTGGAAGGACATAAACAATTATGTGCCTCCCAACATAAAAAGCTCCTTTATTAAAAACTCTTGAAAACTCATAGTTTTTTTTTAACGATACAGTTTTTTTCATATCCACAGCATACCAGACACACTTTTAAAGAAAAAGACCACAATTATGCGGCCTTACGCTGAAAGAACCTTTCTTCCTTTTAATCTGCGTCTTCTTAATACCTTTCTTCCATTAGCAGTGCTCATTCTCTTTCTGAATCCATGTTCCATTGCTCTATGTCTTCTTTTAGGTTGATATGTTCTTAACATTAGTACACCCCCGATCTATTTTCCATCCTATATAAAAATTTTTAAGTGTTTTCTTTTAAAGACACCAGACCTATTATATATTAATATATTTTAACCTGTCAAGGCCATTTGAAAACACCATTTGAGCGTAAAAAAATTTTTTAATCTTGTGTTGCTAATAAAAATATTCAATATCTGGTGCTTAATTTCATATCAGTTTCAACATATTGTTATCAACCTAAAAATTTGCACATATACCTGTGAATAAATAATACGAAAAAAATATTTTTTGTGGATATCTCTCGTTTTTCGTATTGAATTTTCCACAAAACTCTGATATATTTATAAATACTTGTTGATAACTTGTGTGTTTTTTACTTTTAGTTGTTAATAACTTTTACTATTTTTACTTTTTTTTATTTATTATATTCACAAAAGAAAATTTTTTCATTTGAGTTTTTTATTTTTTTTGCCTATGAGCTAGGTTGTAATTGTGCTCTATATTTTTTTAACTAATAAAAACCAAGGTGGTCGGAAATAACATGAACGTGCAACTTCTTGATATTTGGAATAGGATATTGGAATTACTTAAAGGCGAGATGACTGAAATTAGTTTCAATACCTGGATATTGACAATAGAACCTATATCTATAGATTCAAATACCATTACTTTAGGTGTGCCTGCTGATTTTCAGAAAGGTATTCTTGAGTCAAGATATGCTTACCTAATAAAAAATACCTTAAGACAAGTTGCACATAAGGAATATAATATAGTTTTTGCCACACCGTCACAGGCTTCAGTAAAGCCTGCTGTTCAGGAATATTCCGAAGATACAAATACATCATTTTTAAATCCTAAGTATACTTTTGATACTTTTGTTATTGGGAATGGAAATAGGTTTGCGCATGCTGCTTCATTAGCTGTAGCCGAAGCACCAGCAAAAGCATATAATCCACTTTTCCTGTATGGGGGAGTTGGTCTTGGTAAAACGCATCTTATGCATGCTATTGGCCATTTTGTATTAAGCCAAAATCCATCATTAAAGGTTTTATATGTTTCTTCTGAAAAATTTACGAACGAGTTGATTAATGCAATTAAAGACGATAAAAACGAAGAGTTTCGATATAAGTATAGAAATATTGATGTTTTGTTAATTGACGATATTCAATTTATTGGTGGAAAAGAGAGAACAGAAGAAGAATTTTTCCATACCTTTAATGCACTTTATGAAGCAAATAAACAGATTATTATTTCAAGTGATAAGCCACCAAAGGATATTCCAACTCTTGAGGACAGGCTCAGATCCAGATTTGAGTGGGGATTAATTGCTGATATTGCACCTCCTGATCTTGAAACTAGAATTGCTATTTTAAGAAAAAAAGCTCAGATTGAAAACCTTGATGTTTCAAATGATGTTATGGTTTTTATTGCTGATAAGGTTGCATCAAACATTCGTGAACTTGAAGGTGCTCTAAATAGAGTTATTGCATATTCAACTTTAACCGAAAATGTCATTAATGTTGAAATGGCAACTGAAGCATTAAAAGATATGTTTAATAACAGCAAAGCTGTTATTATAAATTATAAAACTATACAAGAAGCAGTATCAAGATATTTTCATCTTAAGACAGATGAACTTAAATCTAAAAGAAGATCGAGGGATGTTTCATTTCCCCGCCAGATTGCAATGTATCTATGTCGAGAGATGACAGATATGTCTTTACCTAAAATCGGTGACGAATTCGGAGGTCGTGATCACACTACTGTTATACATGCTTACGATAAAATTAGTAATGACATGGAGAATAGTTCCGAACTAAGAAGAACAATTGATGATATAAAGAAAAATATTTCTGGGGGTTAATTTTTTTTATTTGAAAAGTTATACACAGTTTTTGTTAATTTGGTTATTATTTTTTGTGTATAACTTAGAGTTTTGGATAAAGTAGTTTTTCTGTTGATAAAAAGTTCCAATTAGTCAACATTTTATTAACACCAGTCAAGCTATGATATAACTAACTTTGATAAGTTATACACAGTTTTAACACCCCCTACTACTATTATTACTAATTTTTTATATTTAAATATTAATTAAAAAACGGAGGCTACCTGTGAAAATTATATGCTCTAAAGAAAATTTACTTAACGGTATTAACATAGTTCAAAAAGCTGTTTCAACAAAAACTACACTTCAAATTCTTGAAGGAATATTATTAAATGCTGATGATAAATTTAAGTTAACCGGTAATGATTTAGAAATTGGTATAGAGTGCTTTGTTGAAGCTGATATCAGAAATAGGGGCTCAATAGTTATTAATTCCAAAATTTTTGGCGATATAGTTAGAAGACTGCCTGATTCTGAAGTGCTTATAGAAGTTAAGGAAAATAACGTTGTATTTTTAGAATGCGAAAATTCACATTTTGAAATTAAAGGAATCAATCCAGCAGGATATCCTGCATTGCCAGAAGTTGAGAAAGAAAATGTGCTGGCTTTAACACAAGGCGAAATTAAGGATATGATAAGACAAACCGTATTTGCTGTTGGTACAGACGAGAATAGACCTGTTCTTACAGGATCCCTTATTGAAGTAAAGGATAAAGAATTGGTTGTTGTTTCAATTGATGGCTTTAGATTGGCATTAAGAAGAAAATTTCTTGAAAACAGTATTAATGATTTTAGTGTTATTGTCCCTGGTAAAACTTTGAATGAAATTTCTAAAATTCTGCAAACTACAGAAGATGAAGTATATATTTATCATTCTAATAACCAGATTGTTTTTGATGCACAAACTTGGAGAATAGTT
This sequence comes from uncultured Clostridium sp., assembly GCA_964415835.1. GTDB lineage: Bacteria > Bacillota > Clostridia > Acetivibrionales > DSM-1351 > Ruminiclostridium. The sequence goes on from CAYQCA010000045.1 coordinate 15,810, forward strand.
TCAAGATTGATCGAAGGAAAATTCTTGAATTATAATAGTCTATTAAATAAGGAGTTTGAGACTAAAGTTATAATTAATATTAAGGATTTTCAATCAAGCTTAGAGAGAGCATCTTTAATTTCTATGAATGATAAAAATAGTCCTGTAAAACTTAATATTGAAGATGATAAAATTATTATTACCTCTAATGCTGATTTGGGTAATGTCCGTGAAGAGGTTAGAGCGGATATTGAAGGTAAAAATCTCGAAATCGGCTATAATCCGGCATTTTTAATTGATGCGTTAAAGGCAATAGACGAGGATAGAACAGCAATATATTTTATTACAACAAATGCTCCTTGTACATTGAGACCGGTTATTGAGAATCACAATGAATTTGCCTATTTAGTACAGGCAGTGAGAATTTAAGATTTACTAAGGAGAATTTATGGAAAAGGTATATATTAGCACTGAATATATTAAGTTAGATCAATTTTTAAAGTGGTCCGGTGCATGTGATAATGGTGCTATAGCCAAGGGCTTTATAATCGACGGCTATGTTAAGGTTAATGGTAACATAGAAATACAGCGAGGAAAAAAGCTGAGAAACGGTGATATTGTTGAATTTGATGATAAAAAATATGAGGTTGTACAAGAATAGGTTATGAGGTATTAAATTGGTTGTCAAAAACATAAAATTAAAGAATTTTAGAAATCATATTGACACAAAAATTTCTTTTTCTGATAACTTTAATATTATTTACGGAGATAATGGCCAGGGGAAAACCAATATCCTTGAAGCCATTTATTTATGTGCGTCTGCGCGTTCACACAGAACTTCAAAAGACGTTGAATTAATAAATTTTAATAGTGAATCATTCAATGTAACCATTAATGTTAAAAATTCCGGGTTGGATAAGGAAATCAATATCAATTACCTTAAAGACCAAAAAAAACAAATAAAAATTAATGAAATTCCTATTCAAAAAATTGGTGCTTTAATGGGAAATTTATACGCTGTTCTTTTTTCACCAGAGGATTTATTCATAGTGAAACAAGGACCTTCTGAAAGGCGTAGATTCGTTGATATAACACTCAGCCAGATAAGACCATCTTATTTCTATGACCTTCAACTATTATCAAAGATATTAAAACAGCGAAACATGTTGTTAAAAAGTTTAAATGGAAGTCATAGTTTAATTGATACAATAGACGTCTGGAATTTAAAATTGGCAGAAGTAGCAGCTTCTATAATAATCGCAAGGAAAAAATTTTCTGAGCGTTTGTCTGAATTAGCTCAAAAACAACATAGTTTTTTGACAACAGAGAAGGAAATTGTTTTATTTGAATATCATTGCAGTTTTTCTATTGATAGAAATTACGAAAAGCATGAAATTGTGAAAGATTATATAAAACTTTTGGAAAAAAATCTATCAAAAGACATTATACTAGGATATACTAGTATAGGTCCACACAGAGATGATTTTGATATTTCTATAAATGATAAAAGTCTTAAATTGTATGGTTCGCAAGGACAACAGCGTTCTGCAGTTTTATCACTGAAAATCGCTGAGATTGAACTTTTCAATATTGAGACAGGCGAAATGCCTGTATTGCTTCTTGATGATGTTATGTCTGAGTTGGATGAAAACAGGCAAAAATATATAATGGATAGTATTAAGAATGTACAGACTTTTATAACTTGTACAAATGACAATTTTTTTAGAAGTTCATTAAGGGATAATTGTATGTATTTTAGAGTTGAAAATGGAAAAGTTTTAGACTAGTTTGCAATAAATCAATTAATAATGTAAAATTAATGATAGATGTTTATGGGAGGACTTGGCAATGTTTTTGCATATAGGTGGAGATATAGTAATTCCTGTTAAGAATGTAATCGCTATAATGGATATTGATACAACTACTATTTCAAAAGATACTAAGGAATTTTTAAGAATTGCTGAGGAGGAAGGCTTTATTGAAAGTATATCAGAGGATCTTCCTAAGTCATTTATAATCACAGAAACTGATAAGAAGAGTAAGATTTATTTATCACCTATATCATCTGTTACTCTGCAAAAGAGGGCAAGCTATATAAAAGAAATTTCAAATGTTTAAATAGTATTTTAACAATGTCAGCAACCAAACTACTCTTAGATTGAGCGGTTCCGAATAAGTGAAGCTAGTCAATGATGGGTTGCAATTTTCCACTGATATTGTTCAAACACTACGCGAGAGCGGGATGCAAAAGATGTAGTTTGCGAAACCGAAGCCGAATTTACTTCAGCGTAGGCGATATATCAAATTGAAAGGAAGTAAAACAAAAGAGATGAATGAAAACAATAGTATGAATGGATCATATAATGAAAGTCAGATTCAGGTACTTGAAGGTCTAGAAGCTGTAAGAAAGAGACCTGGTATGTATATAGGAAGCACCTCTCTCAGGGGTTTGCATCATCTGGTATATGAAATTGTAGCAAATAGTATAGATGAAGCATTAGCCGGAAGATGTGATGAAATCGAAATTGTTGTAAAAAAAGACAATTCAATAACGGTTACTGATAATGGAAGCGGAATTCCAGTTGGAATTCACCCAAAGATGGGAATTCCAACTCTCGAAGTTGTCCATACAATATTACACGCTGGTGGAAAATTTGGAACCGGTGCTTATAGTGTTTCCGGTGGTTTACATGGAGTTGGTGCCTCTGTAGTAAATGCATTGTCTGAATATATGGAAGTACAGGTTTGTAGAGATGGACATATATATAGACAAGAATATTCACGAGGAAAACCAATTACTTCTGTTGAAATAATAGGTGATACTGATAAACATGGAACTAAAACTATATTTAAGCCTGACACAGAAATTTTTGAAGATGTTGTTTTTGATTTTGATACAATGACTACAAGATATAGAGAAATGGCCTTTTTAAACCGTGGTATTAAAATTTTATTAATTGACGAAAGACCAGAAGAAAGAATAGTGAAGAACCTTCATTATGAAGGAGGAATTGTATCATTTGTTGAGTATTTAAATAAAAATAAGGATCCACTGCATGACAAGGTTATATTTATAGACGGATTTAAAGATATGAATATAGTTGAAATTGCAATGCAGTACAATGATGGTTATAACGAAAATGTGTTTACTTATGCAAATAATATTGCAACTACTGAGGGTGGAACACATTTAACAGGGTTTAGAACTGCCATAACAAAAGTATTTAATGATTATGCAAGAAAGTATAATTACCTGAAGGAAAGTGATAAGAATCTTTCCGGTGAAGATGTTAGGGAAGGTCTTACTGCAATTGTTAGTGTTAAATTACCTGAACCCCAGTTTGAAGGACAAACAAAAACAAAGCTCGGAAATAGCGAAATACGAACTCTTGTTGAGAATGTTTTAAATGATAAGCTTTCTACTTTTTTAGAAGAGAATCCTTCGACGGCAAAGATAATTTTTGATAAGTGTCTTACTGCCGCAAGAGCAAGAGAAGCTGCCAGAAAAGCCAGAGAATTGACAAGAAGAAAAAGTGCGCTTGATTCAAGTACATTACCGGGTAAACTTGCGGATTGTTCCGAAAAAGATCCTTCATTTACTGAGATATTTATAGTTGAGGGAGATTCAGCAGGAGGATCGGCAAAGCAGGGAAGAGATAGAAAAATACAGGCTATTCTTCCTCTTTGGGGAAAAATGCTGAATGTCGAAAAAGCAAGAATAGATAAAGTATTTGGTAACGAAAAATTATTACCAGTTATAATTGCTTTAGGTGCAGGTATTGGCGAAGAATTTGATACTTCAAAACTTAGATATGATAAAATTATTATTATGGCAGATGCCGATGTAGATGGTTCACACATTAGAATGCTTCTATTAACATTTTTCTTTAGATATATGAGACCTTTAGTAGAACAAGGTCACGTCTATCTTGCAATGCCGCCTTTATACAAGGTTTATAAGGGGAAAGAAGAATATTATGCTTATGATGATCGTCAAGTAGAAAAAATATATGCTGAAAGAGGATGGAAAAAAGGTGACCAAACTATTAATATGCAAAGATTTAAAGGTTTGGGAGAAATGAATCCGGATCAGCTTTGGGAGACAACCATGAACCCTGCAACAAGAAAAATAATGAAAGTGGATGTTGAAGACGCTATTGCAGCTGATGAAGTCTTCAGTACTTTTATGGGTGATAAGGTTGAACCGAGAAAAGAATATATTCATCTTCACGCTAAAGATGTTACAAACTTAGATTTCTAAAATATATTCTAAGATTAGTTTATGGAAAGTAATGAAAGCATAAATTTATAAGAAATAAAAAAATAACCATTTATTTTGATGGTTATTTTTTTATTTCTTTTT
>CAYQCA010000046.1:0-9632 GCA_964415835.1 uncultured Clostridium sp.
CCACTGCATTTCTTTAATTCTTCTACTGCTTCTTCATTGGTTTTTCTCCTGGAATAAGGCCTGTTTGATGTCATTGCATCAAAGCCGTCCACAACTGTTAAAACCCTTGCAAGATATGGAATGTTTTCTCCCTTAAGATTACCCGGATACCCATTTCCATCATATCTTTCATGATGATGGAGTATTAAAGGTGCAATTTCTTTTAATGATTCAACAGGCTTTATGATTTCCAAGCCATTAATGGGGTGCTGCTTTAATATCTCCCATTCTTCTTCTGTTAAAGGCATTTTTTTATTTAATATTTCTTCAGAAATTCCTATTTTACCTATATCATGCATGTAAGCGCCATAAATAAGTGTCTTCTTTTCTTCTTCACTTAATCCTAGCTTATATGCCAGTAATCGGCAATATACTACCACTCTCTCTACATGACCATATGTATACCTATCTTTTGCATTTATAACACTTATTAAAGTTTTTATCGAAGTAACGATATCTATATGCTTTTCTTCAATATCTTTTTTTAAGTCATCCAATATAGAGTAATAAGTCTCAACCCTGTTTTTGTTGAAAAATTTAGCTCTATATAATGCATCATCTGACGATTTTATCAGTTCAGCATCATTTTTAGCCTTATCAGGATAAATGGATAATCCTATAGATGCTGTTATTTTCCCTTTTGGTTGATTCTCCTCACCCTCGAAATAAGTAGTTTCTATTTCAGATCTTATGTTTTCTGCAATAACTAACGCATCCTGCTCCGTCGTATCAGGGAGTATCAATGCGAACTCTTCTCCGCCATATCTTGCTGCAATATCTCTCTCCCTGGTATTTGCTCTTAATATAGCCCCGATTGCCCGAAGTACCTCGTCACCCTTTTGATGCCCATACAAGTCATTGTAATGCTTAAAATAGTCAATATCTATAAAAACCAATGAAATTGGTTTATTTTCTTTTTCATGTAATTTTACTTTTTGGCTTAATGCATCATGAAAATATCTGTGATTATATAGCCCAGTAAGTCCATCTTCATTAGCCAAATCCTGCAACATATTAATGTGGTCACTTTCCGTCTTTACATAAAATCCAAGTGGCCAGGCAGTAAGAATAAAAACACCTACCAGTATCAGATCATTCTCAAAATAATAATTAACCCCGGGCTGATTAACACATACCAAATCCATTACCAATATACTGGCGGAAGAAACACATGCAACTATAATTCCCTGCTTCATGCCGGACTGTATTGTTGTAGTTATAATAATAAATAAAAACAAGAATTTAAATTGGCTTTCCTCGGCTCCTGACAATAAGAGTATTAAAAAAAATATTAATATGAAAATGTAGTTCTCTACTATTTGAATCTTTTTAATATACTTTTCATTAAATTTTCTGGTTGTAGAAAAAGACCATATAAAAAAAATGAAAGATAGAATAAGTACCGATGATGATATTACAACTATAGCTAAAGCATGGTTAACCATGTCTAAATCTTTATTAAAAAAACTATTAATGTATCTAAAAAGGCCAATCCCTGAAAAAAGCAGCGAGGATAGTTTGACAACAGATACTATATCATTAATTTGTTTTCGTTTATTGTCATCAATTCTATTCATAAAATATATCACCTTTTATTAGAATGATAAGGCCGGTATTAACCGACCTTACTTTTACTCTTCTCTTAGACATTTAGGTTCTTCTGGCTGATAGGAAAAAACGTAGCAAGCTGATGATGCGAGCATTGTCGCAACAATAGTTGTAACAGCGGCAATTATTGCTAATAGTTTTGTTCTCATTCTAATCCCTCCCTTCATTAAGTGGTAAAATTTTATAGAAAAAGGCATCTATTTTTTTAAGTGTAAAATGGCCTGGTTTTGTTAAAGTAAAGATTTGCCACGATACGCCGCCGAAAATACATAAAGAATAAACAATAAATCTACTCTCCTTAAAAAATAAAGAGATAAAATAATTAAGTATAAAAATAAGTAAATATAGACTTAAAACAATATTAGATCCTTTTTTCATTCTATCAATCTTTTTCTTTGTCTTTATAGGCTTCGCAGGGCTGTCTACCGGAGCTAATTTAAATACTAAATAATAGGAAACGGAAAAAGTTATTATACCTAAAAATATTACTATATGTGGAATAACTAAAGGAGCTATTAAAAACGAAATTATCATCGCCTCTGCTGTACAAATAACAGTCCCTATAATAGTGCATATATAAGGTGAGCTGGAATGTGCTCCACCTGAATACTTTCTTAACACGCTTGCTGTTAAACAAATAATTAGTGATTCAACTGTGACATTAAATATAAGTCCAAATATAACAACCAATATTATGGATATAATTATTTGTAATATTGCAAATGTTCCATATGCAATAACTTCTTGGTTATCTTTATCAAGCTTTAATTCCTGAGATACTATATTAGCAATTTTATTAGACAACATTTCCATATTATTCATATTTTAGCTCTTTTCTTCTCCGTAACATAATATAGTAAGTGATTACTATACATCCAAAAAATATAATCGATGGGCTTGCATATAATACTTTTAATACCGGATTATTAAAAATAACGTTCATATCTTTTTTAAGAATAAACTGGACGAAAAAGAAATTAACACCTTCAGAAACGAACCCAAGTAAAAAGGCTACAATTCCAGCTTTTATAGCTTTTATGATTTCAATTTTGTTAACCATAACTGTTAGTGTAATAAGTAATACAAGGTTTAAAATAAAATCGGCTCCAGTTTGGATTGGTAGCAATCTGATAAGATAAACACCAACAGAGTATAAAACGCTGGCTACTAAATATCTTTTTGTATGAATAAATCTTTTAGAAAATGCATAAGTTAATAAAATAAACAAAAGGCCTTCCGGTATTCCCCTTACAACAAGTTCAAGTAATGTTACTTTCAACATATTGACACCTCTTTAGTGAAATATTAATGCTCTTGATAGTATTAAAAATAATTATAAAAGTAAAAACGCGTATAAAAATATCACCAATACTTAAAACACTGTAGCCTAAATCAATTATGTCGGTTAGAAATTTCAAATTCGTTGATGCACTACCTAAAATATGTATATCATTTGCCTTTTCAAAAGAATCCGGTTTAACATAGCCTGTAACATACGATATTGTTGGAAATACAGGCATTTTACCACTATTGGCCGTAATTGCAACCTTGTTTAAAATAGTTCCGATAAAAACACACGCTGAACCCACTATAGCACTAATATACTGCTTGTACCTGAAAATTAAAATAAAAAACGTACAAAAGTAAGCGGTTTCAATTATACCTGCATATTTAATAAAACTGTAATTACCCATAAAAACGCTTAAATTTAACAATAGGTATACAATTACTAATAGAAATACGGGGTATATCTCCCATGCCTTAAAAAAAGGTTTCAGCTTATATCCACGTATTTTAGCTGCCAGCATTGCAATAACAATAGTTTCTGTCATGTACCACCTACCCCTAAATATCTAAAACCGCTTTACTTCATAATACACCATATTAAAATAGAAATTATGGCTACATCTAGCACCCGATACAAATTTTATTTCAACGCCCTATATTATAACATTATATATCATATTTAACCAGATTTATATAAATTTTATAGTTAAACATAATAATTAAGGTTTTACCCCGTTATTCAGCCAATCAATAAATTCATTTTCTGTAATTATTTTAATACCAAGCTCTTTTGCTTTCTTGTTTTTAGATGAGCCGGACAGATTGTCATTATTAATTAAATAATTAGTTTTAGAAGTAACACTGCCGGTTACTTTTCCACCTTTTTGTTCAATTATATCCTTTAGCTCATCCCTGTTTTTGAATTTTTCAACCGCTCCTGTTATTACAAAAATAACATTCTCAAAAATAAGATCAGTTTCTGAAATCTGAACACTTTCCAATTCTATTTCTTTCAGGATATCTTGAACTATGATTCTCTTTTTCTCATCACTGAAGAACTTTACAAAATAATCGGCCATAATGTCGCCTATGCCGCCAATTTGAATCAGTTGAGAAAATTCAGCATTTTCAATCAAGCTCCAGTCATATTTGAAATGCTTGCAAATCAGCTTCGCATTGGATAACCCTACGGTTGGTATTCCCAGACTGTAAAGCAGTCTGACAGTACTTGTTTTTCTAGCTTTATTTACGGAGGCAACCAGCTTACTGAAGGATTTTTCTCCAAAGCCCTCCATTTCAATTATCTCATCCCTGTATTTTTCAATATGAAATAAATCAGCCAGTTCCTTGATTAGACCCTTTGCTATTAACTTTTCTATTGTTGCTTCAGAGAGGCCCTCAATATTCATAGCATCTCTGCTCACAAAATGTGTAAAAGCCTTGATCTGCTTTGCAAGACACTCATTATTAATACAATATAAAGTTTTAACACCGCTCTCCTGCTTTATTTCAGTTTGTCCTTTACAAACCGGGCATTCTTGTGGTATTTCGGCTGTTCCGCTTCTTGTCAGGTTTTCTGAAATCTGGGGGATAATCATATTCGCCTTGTATACGCCTATAGTATCTCCTATACCCAATTCTAGCCCTTCCATTATGCTGATATTGTGAATACTTGCTCTGCTTACCGTAGTTCCCTCAAGTTCTACAGGCTCAAAAATAGCAATTGGGTTGATAAGTCCGGTTCTGGATGCACTCCATTCTATTTCCAATAGTTTTGTTTCTTTTATTTCATCCCGCCATTTAAACGCTATAGAATCCCGTGGAAACTTTGCCGTTGCACCTAATGATTCTCCGTAGGCTATGTCATCATATGTCAAAACAAGCCCGTCTGAGGGAAAATCATTGTCTGCAATATGCTGATAAAACCATTCTACTGCTTCCTCTATATTGCTGATATTAACTTCTTTTGATTCAACAACATCAAAGCCTTGACCCCTCAGCCAATTTATCTGGGCGATCCTTGAATTTTTAAAATCTTCATTATCAGCCTTAACTAATGAAAATGCAAAGAAATGTACATTTCTTTCTGCGGTAATCTTGTTGTTCAACTGTCTGACCGAACCACTGCATAAGTTTCTCGGATTTTTATATTTAGCATCCACATCTTCAATTTCATTATTAATCTTAACAAAATCAGAGTAGCGAATAATTGCCTCTCCTCTTAGAATCAATGTATCCTTATATGCTATATTTACCGGCAGGTTCTTAAATACCTTTGCATTATTTGTTATGACCTCACCGACTTCTCCATTACCTCTAGTAACAGCCTTGACCAATTGCCCATTCTGATAGGTCAATACAATGGTAAGTCCATCCAACTTCCAGGAAAGAACTCCATTTTGGTCACCTATCCATTCCTTCAGAGCTCCTACATCCTTGGTTTTATCTAAAGAAAGCATTGTTCTTTCATGCCGTTCTTTAGGCAAATTGCTCAGTAGCTCATATCCTACATGTATGGTCGGACTGTTGGAAAGCACCACACCTGTCTCTTTCTCCAGCTCAACCAGTTCATCATATAATTTATCGTATTCAATGTTAGGCATAATCTCAGTATCTTCTTGATAATATGCTTTAGCAGCATTGTTTAATATCTGGATTTTGTCTTTCATCAGTTGAATTTTATCATTTGTCATACTGTCCTCCTGAGTAAACTAAGTATTTACTATCTCCTTGCTGATTTGCGTTTTGCTTTAAAAAACACCTTGTATATGGCAACTAATGAAATGGTCAGCCATACCAGTCCCCACACAATAGCAGGAATATGTGTCAGCCTTGCCAGTTGTACTGCATCTGTAACAGGCATTTCTCCCCAGCGGAACAACCCAAACTGGTAATTTATCTGCATAACCACTGTATCTATAAATGTATCATAAATAGCATATGTAACACTGCCTATTCCTATAATTTCTATTATCCAGTCATGAAGGTTATCACTCTGTATCATATAAACCACGATTGCAAATACAGCAAACAACACAGAATAAAGCATAGTAAAAGAAATTATCCCTGAAAATCTGAAGGTTACACCCAAAAATATAATTGCGGTTACTCCGATTATGTACTTTTTGAATCTGGTATTCTTAAGAAGCAACAACGCAATAGCAAAAAGAACACTTCCAAGATAACCTCCATTAGCAATAAAAAAGGCTGATAGCCAATCCTTTGGCAATGATGCCACATGGCCGCTTTCATTAAAAAATATTTTCAGTTCTGAAATCCGGCTGCCCGTAACTACCGCCATAAAAGCATGGCCCAGCTCATGCAGAAATACTGTAAACAATTTTATAGGTTTAATTAAAATAGTATTCCACAAAACCATCAGAGATATAAATATGATAAAGAATCTTGCAGTCCTGTTCATTTTGCCTCCATGTTCTGACTGTTAGAATTAATCTACTCATAAATTATAACCTGTGTTTATAAAAAAATAAAGATTATATGCGAAGAGCAAATTTATTACCAAACAAACTATGTATTACTCTTTAAGCTTCAAACTTTCAGCCATATTAATGTTTAGAACTCTTCGCTTTGATAAAGCTAGGGTTATATAGTAGATTCCGATAATAAACAAAAACCCAATCAAACCCTGCCACAGCTCAACCCTGGCTTCAAAGGCTATAAACATATTTTTAGTAATAGCATCAAATAGTTTTTGTATAACATAAATAGTTATGGGAATAGCCAGCAGATAGCTAAACCAAACCAGAATTGAAGTTGAATTTATTACAAGCCTTGAGATCTCTTTGTTCTGGTACCCGATAACTTTAAGCATTGAAATATTTTTACGGTTTTCTTCTACAAGCATCACTGTGACAATATAAACTACTACCATGCCAATAACAGCTGCAAAAAAAGCCATGATATAAAGTAATATTCTGAACGATGCGATAGATACCTCCAAGCCTGCTTTGCTGTCATCAGAAGTAAAAACCTTATCAACCAATTGCTGGTCTATATTCAGCTTTTCATCAGAATACAAACCCACATAGGTAGTTTCAGGCAACCCTAGCATTTTATTCATCCTGGTCATAGGTAGATACATATTTCCACTATAATTAACAGTACAAATTTCATCCACTATTATCTCGTACTTTTTTAAATCAGAGTTATTTATAATAGTTATTTTGTCTCCTTTATTTAACCCCAATCTCTTGGCAGCGCTTTTAGTAACAACTGTTTTGTCCTCAGGTATTAACTCTCCATCATCACTAAATAGCTTGATATATTTTGAATTATCCGCAACACCGTTAAGGGAAACCGCATAGGTCTGACCATTTTTCACGTATTCAAACCCCCATATCATATAGGGTTCCCCTTTTGCTTTATTATCCGTTTGAGGCTGCTTTAGAATATACTGATATTCATATCCAAATATCTCATGAAAATTGCTTTGAAATAAAAACTTAACCGAACTGTCAAATATAAATCCGGTAATAATAAATAGTGAGGCAGCGGTTACTCCTATTAGCATTACGATGCTTCTTGGCAGATTGGATGTAATTTCCTTCAGCTTAAACCGCAATTTAAATGAACCCTTTTTATGGGGTATGAGTCTGGTCAGAATTCCCTTCTTTTGCTTTTGTGTGTTATCCTTCAACAGTGAAACAGTATTAATATAAAATGCCCTTATTATAAAGAAAAACGTTGTAACTATATTTAAAACTGCGGGCAGAACAAGTACAATAATTGCATCCTCAAAATGATGATATATCATAGGCTTTGGAACACTGTATTCTATCGAAAACAATTCTGCCACCGGCATTACCAATAATAAACCTGAAAATAGACCCATTATTGATCCGATAAATGAAATAATTAAAGGCAGGGTAAGGTAATGACGTAAAATTATGCTTTTTTTGTACCCTAGGGCAATAAGAGTTCCTATGTATATATACTCCTTCTTGATCATACGTCCTATGACAAACGCCACAATTAAGCTGCTTACAAACAGAATAAACATGGGTGCTATCTGGCTTATCATTACCATAGCTTCTATTTCGCCATCAAAGGTTATTATTCTGCTGTTTGCTTCTCTCGCAGTATACTCAATTAAAATACCGATGCTTGACAGTTCCTTTTTAAAATTATCAATGTTTTTCTGATGGTATACAACACTGTAGCTTATATTTTCCTTGCCTTTGGCAATAACCTTAAAAGCTTCACTTTTAACTATACACAACCCAAATTTGGATCCATCGGCCATAAAATCAGTTTTTGATTTTAATACCGAAAGATAATCAGGAGAGGTAAAGGTACCGCAAACAACAAAGTCACTCCCCCCGACATTTATAATGTCACCAAACGAGAGCTTCTGTACCTTGAAGAAAAAAATATCCACCAAAATATCATTTGGATTTTTCAAAGTTTCTCCTGCATAAACTGAGAATTTATTAATATTGGTATAGGCAGGACGGACCCTCAGTACAGCCTTGTTGTATGGATATTCTATCTCCTTGTTCTCCTGCAATTCAATATTAAACTTCTTTTGAAGCCCTTCGAGCTCAGCTTGGGATAATCTATTTAAAAGCTTGAAATTTGCACTTTCTAAATTAGTTGAAATCCGATTATCAAAAACGTTTTGTTCTACACTCATACTGGCGGTTTTCAAGCCATAAAAACAGCTTGTTGATAATATTATTAATAAAACGATGCCTATATATGTAGACTTATGCTTCCAAAAAATTCTTCTAATTCGCTTATTAATTGTCATTGCTACCACTCAATCCTTTCCACAGGAACAATGTTCTCATTCAAATCGTTGTGAGTAATTCTTCCACCGCTTATTTTGACTGTTCGGTGAGACATTCCTGCTATAGAAATATTATGAGTAATAATCAAGATTGTCGTATTATATTTTTCATTTAGATCCTTTATCAGTTTCAGTATCTCAAGAGATGATCTGTAGTCAAGTGCCCCTGTCGGTTCATCGCAAAGCAGCAGCTGAGGATTTTTTACGAATGCTCTCGCAATGGCAACTCGCTGCTGTTGTCCGCCGGAAAGTTCAACAGGATAACGTTTGGCCAGATGCGCAATTCCAAGCGTTTCTAAAAGCTGATCAATATCCAGTGGTGATTTGCATATGTCAGCTACTACTTCCACATTTTCATAGACATTCAGGTTTGAAATAAGATTGTAGGATTGAAATACAAAGCCAATGAAATCTTTACGATATTCCGTCAGCTTGCCGGCTTTTAAACCGGTTATTTCTTTGCAGTTCACGATGACACTGCCATAATCAGCACTGTCAATTCCGCCTATAATATTGACCAAGGTTGATTTCCCTGAACCTGAAGGGCCAAGAATTGTGACTATTTCACCTTGCCCTATCTCAAGGTTGATATCGTCGATCGCCCTTATTTCTTCTCCTCCGGAATAATAGATTTTAGATAGATTTTTGATGCTAATAAATGCTTTTTCCATAAAAGCCGCCTCCTATTTTTATTAGCTCAAAGCACTTATTTCTTTTGGATATAAATAAACTTGGCTTGGGGGACCGTTTGTGGAATACTGAAAGCCTAAGTTGTATTTACACCTTCCATAGGTATAAAAAAAACACCTATGGAACATACTACTGTCCCACAGATGTGACTTCGCCATATCTGCTGCTGTTATACAGCCCAGCCCCACAAACCTAAAGA
>CAYQCA010000046.1:9732-19882 GCA_964415835.1 uncultured Clostridium sp.
CCCACAAATGGATTCAATGCTTCTTTTATAAGCTCATATTTTTGATCTCTGTCTAAGCCCTTTAGCATATTGTAAAAATCAGACCCTGCAGGTGCTTCTTTTATCATACTGTCTATAATTAAGTCCATAGCATCGTTTGTAAGAGTTGCAGCATCAACTACAGTTGGAACTCCGATAGCAATTACCGGCATTCCAAGAGTATTTTTACTGAGCTCCATTCTTTTGTTTCCTACTCCACCACCCGGAGCAATACCTGTATCTGCAATCTGTATTGTTGTGCTGACACGTTCCATACTTCTTGCAGCCAAAGCATCTATTGCAATTAATGCATCAGGCTTGATTTTGTCAACTACACCTTTGACTATTTCACCTGTCTCAATTCCTGTAATCCCAAGAACACCGGGTGAAATGGCACAAACCGGCCGTACGCCCTCATCAACATGCTCAGGCATATATTGCAATAAATGTCTTGTAACCATAAGATTGGAAATAACCTTCGGACCCAGTGCATCGGGTGTTACATTCCAGTTGCCAAGTCCAACAATCAGTGTTGTAGAGTCCTTTTTCAGGTTTAGTAATGAACTTAATTCCTTGGCCATTACGTCAATTGTTTTTTGATTAACCTCAGGATCATTATTTTTCAGTTCAGGTACCTCTAATGTAATATAATTACCCATTGGCTTACCAATAGCAGCTTCACCGGTAGGAGAAGTCACACGGACTCGGGTAACCTTTACTTTTTCATCCCCTGCATTTTCGATTTCAATACCCGGGGGCATTTTATTTTCCTGAGCCTGCTCTTTTACCTCACTGCTGTTCATTAATATTTCATGGGCTTCTATTGCAAGATCTGTATACCTGTTAGATAAATTTATCATAAATTCCTCCATGCACTTAATAAGAATATTTTTATTCTTGTAATATTATCTCTAAAATAACGATTTATTATTAAATTTGAATACGAGAAAATTTCCAGTTTGTACTTGCATTTTATAACCTTTCATGGTAAAATATCATCTGTTATGGGCAAGAAGCGGTTTTTGACCGATTAAATATTAATTAGTAATTTTTGCTCACTATTATGAGAATTTAGGCTCGCAGGAGGTGAACATTTTGCCAAATATTAAATCCGCTATAAAAAGAGTAAAGGTAACTGAGGCTAAGACTTTGCAGAATTCAATAAAGAAGTCAGAACTCAAGACTACCGTTAAAAAATGTAAAGAAGCTATCGCCGCAAGTGAAGGCACAGCTGCAGACAGCTACAAAAGCGCTACAAAGGCTTTAGATAAAGCCGCAGCTAAGAATTTATTGCATAAAAACACCGCTGCGAGAAAGAAATCAAGATTAGCAAAAGCTTTAAATGCTGCAAAATAATTATTATAATTATAAAAGAAAAAACTCAGGTTTTAGGCCTGAGTTTTTTGTAATTATGGGACATTTACTTTATACAAACTCCATAAATGCCTGATTTGCTAAATCCAATCCTAAATCTGTTAATCTTACTGAATCACCTTCGATTGTAATAAGCCCTTTATGTTCTAGTCTTTTAAAGTTTTCATGATACTTCTCAAACATATTCTGATTGAAAATATCATGGAATTGTTTGTTTGTCACACCATCCGTGAGTCTAAGCCCAAGAAACATGTATTCGGCCATTCTGTCACAGAAATCAACCGGAGTACGTTCTTCAACAGGCTTTTCTCCTTTTTTCAGACATTCGATATAATCTTCTATAGAATAAACATTTGAGAATCTTGTAAAGTCAATATATGAGTGTGAACCTGCTCCCACTCCAAGATAATCGACACATTTCCAATATGTAAGATTATGCTTGCATTCATAGCCTGCTTTTGCAAAGTTGGAAAGCTCATATTGACTGAATCCGTTATCTTTTAGATATGTAATTGCATAATGGTACATCTCCCTATCCAGGATGTCTTCCATCGGTAATAGTTCACCTTTTTTGAATAAGTCACCAAACCTGGTCCCCTCTTCAATTTTCAGACTATATGCTGAAATATGTGTTATTCCCAACTCTACTAATGCCTTCAGCGTCTCTTTCCAATCCTCCAATGTTTGTCCGGGAATCCCAAAAATTACATCGGCATTGATATTATCGAACCCTGCTTTTTTTGCAATTTCTACACTGGATAAAAAATCTTCCTTCGAATGCCGTCTCCCCAGATACTTTAACAGATTGCTCTGAAATGCCTGCAATCCTATACTGATTCTGTTAATTCCACAACTTTTGTAATCTCTGAGCTTTTTTTCATCAAGTGTACCCGGGTTACTTTCAATACTTATTTCGCAATTTTCAGAAATATTCAAATTTTGCTTACAGAAATTTAGCATTTCAAATATATACCTGGAGTCAACACAAGATGGCGTCCCACCGCCGATAAAAATTGTATCAATTAAACTATACTTCAATTGATCACAGTATAACTCAACCTCCTTTTTCATTGAGTTAAAATACTCTTCAACCAGATTCAGTTTTCCTTCGTATGAATTGAAATCGCAATAATTGCATTTAGAGCTGCAAAATGGAACGTGAATATAAAGGCCTGTCTTTTCTAGAAGTGACATGAATTCATCTCCTTGATAAGTTAATATCGCTCTTTACTTATACTAACACATTATGTTATTGTATACTAGATATTAATGAAATTGATTCTAATATAGGGAAATTGGGGGAAAAAGTACAATACAAAATGGGAAATACAGCAATTGATAATAAAACGTTTTATAAAATGGCATTTTCATTGGTTTTTCCAATGGCAATTCAAAACTTAATAAATGTAGGAATTACGTCTATAGATGTCCTTATGCTGGGAAGGGTTAGTGAAACTGTTTTATCAGGTGCATCACTGGCAAATCAGGTTCAATTTATTATGACGCTTATTTTCTTCGGTTTAACGTCGGGGTCAGCAGTTCTAACTGCTCAATACTGGGGTAAAGGTGATACAAAGGCTATTGAAAAAATTATGGGAATTTGCATGAGGTTCTCCTTACTTGTTGCAATTATTTTTACAACAGCAGTAATGCTGTTCCCTTACCAAATTATGCGAATATTTACTCCCGAAGAACCTGTAATTTTGGAAGGTGTAAAATATTTAAGAATAGTATCCCTCTCGTATATCTTAATGTCCATAACACTGATTTATCTAAATATAATGAGAAGTGTTGAGCGTGTAGTTATTTCAACTATAGTTTACCTTATATCGTTAATTATTAATGTTATTGTAGCATCAACTTTGATTTTTGGGCATTTCGGCCTTCCAAAGCTGGGTATTCAGGGTGCTGCAATTGCTACTCTGACCTCAAGAGTGGTTGAACTAATAGTAGTAGTCATATATGCAAGCAAATTTAATAAGGTTATACATTTTAAACCTTCAAGTCTTTTGGTCAGGGACAAATACCTCTTTAGAGACTTTTTGGTATATTCAATACCTGTTACTCTAAATGAGCTCATGTGGGGTGCAGGCTCTGCAATGAATTCAGTAATAATTGGGCATATGGGTTATTCAGCAGTTTCAGCTAATTCGGTTACCCAGATCACGAGACAGCTGGCAATGGTTATAACTTTCGGTCTTGCCAATGCTACTGCAATAACTGTTGGTAAAGCAATCGGTGAAAATAACATTGAAGCTGCAAAAAATTATGCAAAGCGTTTTATAAATCTTAGTATTTTAGCCGGTATAGGCGGCGGAATCATCATATTGATCGTAAGACCAATTGCAATGGCGAATCTTAATATCAGCTCAGTTACACAGGGTTATCTTTCCGCTATGATGTTTGTCATGTCATATTTTGTTGTAGCACAAGCATTTAACACCACACAGATTGTGGGTGTTTTCCGTGGCGGCGGAGATACAAAATACGGCTTGTTTGTTGATGTCTCAACAATGTGGTTTGGATCAATTTTATTCGGTGCATTAGCCGCATTCGTATTTAAATGGAGTGTTCCTGTTGTATACATAATTTTAATGAGTGATGAGCTACTTAAAATCCCTCTGGTTGTCTATAGGTATAAAAGCAAAAAGTGGTTGAACAATGTAACCAGGTAACAGATTTTTTATCTGGTGATTATAACGCCGCTGAAGCAAGAAAATTTTCCTGTTGCAGGAAAGGTTCCTTACTTCAGCGGCGTTTCAACGAGGCAGGAGATATATACTTACTATTATTACATCGTTATAAGCTCTTTAACAAACCTTCAAGTTGCTTCAATAATATAGGAACCTCTTTTTGAGACAAATTCCATATCAATTCCGTTCTTAACTCACCATATCCATGTGCAACTATACAAAATATCAAAGATTAGCTTTATGCCTTTTTCCCTCTTTACACTCATTATAATCCTCTTATTAATGACATTTTAAAAAAGCTTTAATATTCCTAATTACCATACTCAAAAAATCATACCATTTATTGGTTTATTTTACAAATAGAAAGCCCGTTCCTAAACAGAAACGAGCCACTTTAATTTACAAATATTTAAGAATTCAATCCATGAGCAATTTTATCCACTGCTCTGGTTCTTTTTAATGCATAAATAATTACCGCTGAAATTGTGGCCCCGCAAAACGAGCTCACGCTGAACGGAATCACAAATCCAAATACTGCGGCTTGCTTTGCCAGGAACAGCGTTGCAACAGGATATGCAAGCATCGCCCCAATTACGCCTGTGCCAATAACTTCACCGATAAAAGCACTAACGATATTTCGGAATTTTTTATAAAGCAATCCGCTTAATAAAGCTCCTGCCATACTTCCGGGAAATGCCAGTAAGGTTCCGGTTCCCATCAGGACCCTGATGCAGGACGCAGCAAATGCAGCGCCAACCGCATACCATGGTCCAAGAATTACACCTGCTAATACATTAACCATATGCTGAACCGGTGATGCTTTGGCAACCCCAACAGGTATTGAAAAGGTCGCTCCCACTACTGCAACTGCAACAAGCAGTCCTGATAATGCCAGCTTTTTAACGTTTGTTTTCATATACTTCTCTCCAATCTAATTCTTTAGCAAAATAAGCATTCAACCATGCCTACCTAATCTTGCCTCCCAAACATCTTAATTAATTCTCTTGCAGCTTTTGTTATATCTTTCTGAGAAATTACGGCTGAAACCACAGCAATTCCATTAATGCCGGTATTTGAGAGTTCACCGGCATTAGATTTACTAATTCCTCCTATCCCAACGACAGGTATAGTTACAGCTTGTCTTATTTCAACCAGCTTCTCTATTGAGATTACACAGGCATCTGCCTTGGTACTTGTCGAAAACAACGCTCCGACACCTATGTAATCAGCACCGTCCTGTTGTGCTTGTATTGCCTGAGTTGTTGTTCTGGCAGAAACCCCTATTATTTTTCCATCTCCCAGCATTTCACGAACAACCTTTGCCGGTAAATCACTTTGTCCTACATGAACGCCCGCTGCATCAACTGCCAGAGCAATATCAACTCTGTCATTTATTATCAGCGGAATATTATATTTATCAGTTACTTGTTTGACTGCAAGAGCATTTTGATAGAACTCCAGAGAAGACGCGTTTTTTTCACGGAGCTGTACCAGCGTACAACCTCCCAAAATTGCCTGTTTCACAGCCTCTTCCAGAGTTTTTGTACTCATAAGTGCACGGTCGGTAACAACATAGAGTGTGTAGTCTACTTTAGTTTTCATTTATTTCTGCCCTTTCTAAAATAATCTTAGAATTTAACTGGCTGATAGCATCAATAACAGCGATGTGGAAGCTACCTGTGCCTTTTCCTCCCGCTTTTTCAAAAGCAATTTCACCGGCTATTCCCATGGAGGTAATTCCTGCGATTGCAGCTGTAAAAGGATCGCCGATTACTCCACAATAAGCACCGATTAATGAAGTTGTCATACATCCGGTACCGGTAACCTCTGAAAGCATTTTATGTCCATTTGATATTGTTACTATCCGTTTACCGTCAGAAACAATATCAATAGCTCCTGTAATAGCTACCACACATCCAAGTTTTTTGGCTACAGCAACAGCTACAGCAAAACCATCCTTTGATTCAACATCGCTGTGTGAAGCATCCACCCCTTTTGTTGATGCCCCAAGCCCGGCAATAAAAGATATTTCAGACAGATTTCCACGAAGTACGCTTATTTTTACCTGTGATAAAATATTTTGTGACGTTTTATTTCTAAGGCCTGAAGCACCTGCACCCACAGGATCAAAAACTACCGGAATACCTAATTCATTGGCTTTTTTCCCACTGCATAGCATAGATGCCACATTTCTTTGATTAAGTGTGCCAATATTTAATACCAAAACCGCCGAAATTCCTGTAATATCAGCAGCTTCGCCAATGTCATCCGCCATAATCGGTGATGCGCCTATTGCCAGTAAAACATTTGCACAGTCATTGGCAGTCACATAGTTAGTGATATTATGAATTAATGGCTTTTTATCTCTGACTTTTCCTGGTAGCTCAGCCACATCTAACGCAATATTGTTCATTTTTACCCACTCCTTCACCGCTATTTTTCTTGACAAAACTCAACTTTTTCACCAGCTAGAATTTTATTAGTAGTTCTCATTGCGCACATTTTGCCACACATGGAGCAGCTATGCTTTTCTGTTGGCGGAGCACTTTCGAAATATGCTCTGGCCTTGTCCCCGTCAATTGCATAGGAGAACATCTCTTCCCAATCAATACGTCGTCTGGCGTCACTCATTTTGTTGTCAATTTCACGTGCATTTGGGATACCTTTTGCAATGTCGGCAGCATGGGCGGCTATTTTTGAAGCAACTATCCCTTCTTTGACATCTCCAAGCTCAGGAAGCCGCAAATGCTCAGCAGGAGTTACATAGCATAAGAAGTCAGCACCATTAGCCGCTGCGATTGCACCTCCTATTGCTGAGGTAATATGGTCATACCCAGGGGCAATGTCAGTTACAAGCGGCCCCAGTACATAGAACGGTGCTCCATGGCAAAGCCTTTTCTGTAAAATCATATTTGCGGCAATCTCATTCATAGCCATGTGCCCGGGTCCTTCTACCATAACCTGAACATCTCTTTCCCAGGCGCGTTTGGTCAGATTTCCAAGCTCAATCAATTCACTGAGCTGCCCCGCATCCGAGCTGTCATTAATACTTCCGGGTCTCAAGGCATCACCTAGGCTTATGGTTACATCATATTTGCGGAGAATTTCTAAAACGTCTTCATAGTACTCATAAAATGGGTTTTCATTACCTGTCATCTCCATCCAGGCGAAGAGCAACGAACCTCCTCTTGAAACAATATTGGTAAGCCTTTTTTCACGCTTAAAGCATTCAACAGCACGTTTGTTGATGCCAGCATGGATTGTCATGAAATCAACACCCTCTTTTGCATGGGCTTCAACAACCTTCAAAAAGTCTGTAGCCTTAATTTCCATTAAATCTTTTTCAAGATAACCAATTGCATCGTACATGGGTACTGTACCTATCATAGCAGGGGAACGTTTTATAAGCTGTGTTCTGAACGTATTGGTTTTGCCATAGTTACTCAGATCCATTATTGCTTCTACACCGAACTTTATTGCCATTTCCACCTTTTCCATCTCTTTTATGTAGTCAGCGCAATCGCCTGATATCCCCAGATTAACATTGATTTTAGTTTTAAGCCCTTGCCCTATCCCTTCAGGACTAAGAGATGTATGGTTTATATTTGCCGGAATAGCGACTCTGCCTGCTGCTACCAGCCCTACTAGCTTTTCCTCCGGTAAATTTTCCTTTTTCGCTACTACTGACATTTCTTTAGTTATAATACCTTTTTTTGCAGCTTCCATTTGTGTTTTGTATTGCATAATATCCTCCTTAGCCTTAATCGGCATTATTTATTTAACTAGTCCAAAACTTATAAAAATGATTTGTTGGTCCATGTCCTTTTCCAATTTCCAGTGAGTGTTCAATAGCCATGGTCACATATTCCTTTGCTGCATTTACCGAATTGTACAGGTCTTTCCCCAAAGCCAGGTTTGATGCTATGGCAGAAGAAAAAGTGCAGCCCGTTCCATGTGTATTCTTTGTGTCTATCCTTTTTGTTTTAAAGGAATAGAAGTTTGTACCATCAAACAAAATATCTTCTGCATCTCCATTTAAGTGTCCACCTTTAACCAGGACACTTTTTGCACCCATGGAGTAAATGATTTGGGCCGCTTCTTTCATTTCCGGTACAGAATCAATTTTCATACCTGTTAACACCTCCGCCTCAGGAATATTGGGTGTCAACATATGTGCAAACGGAATCAATTGAGATTTAAAAAATTCTATGGCATTTAGCTGCATCAGCGCATGCCCTCCTTTTGCAAGCATGACAGGATCAATCACAATATTCTCGGGCTTATATTTCCTCAAGCCTTTACTAATTGCGCCCATGCATTCACATCCCGAAAGCATACCGATTTTAACGGCATCAACCTCAATATCCTCAAACACAGCATCCATTTGTTTCAATATCATATCAGGACTAATGTCCTGTATATCTAATACTCGGCTTGTGTTTTCAGCAACAACAGATACAATTACACTCATACCGTAAACACCATGTGAGGAAAATGTCTTTATATCTGCCTGTATCCCTGCTCCACCACTGCAGTCTGAACCTGCAATTGTTAAAACTTTTTTCAAGTTCATCACCCCTTTTCTTTAAGTCATGTAATAAAAAATGCCTCCCTGATTACAGGAAAGCATTTAAACTTGCACAAAAACACTAAATTCATTAAGCTTCCCTACGACGGTATCAACCGACAGGTTCCAAGGGTCAGGTTTTACCTTCTCAACCGTAAGGAATATCTAAACTACACCTTTAATAGTTTTTTTAGATTTCTTCTTTTGGTCCCCCCGCATTACTTATTCATTTTTAAAATGCAAAAAACGTTCACCCCGAAATAGGATGAACGTCATAATCAAATATTTATCATATTTTGATTCGCTTCCCTACTACGGTGTTAACCGACAGGTTCCAAGGGTCAGGTTTTACCTTCTCAACCATTTTTTCTTATTGCTGAAAAATGGTCCCCCCGCAATTCGTTTTTTATATAATATCATAACATTTTAGTATAGTAAAGTAAATTTTAATTACTCATCTATTTTTCCAACCGAAGCCGCATACACAACAAACTCATCATCATTCTCACAGGACGGTTCTGAGTCAAGGCCCAGCAGTGTGTCCAGCGATTTCTGATCGTATGCACCTATAGCACATGTACCACATCCGATTGCCTCACATGCCAGATAAAGACTCTGACAAACATGCCCTGCGTCAATAAGTGCATATTTCTGTGCATCAGTTGTATACCGCCACTCAGTTCGGTATGGAATAACCGTCCAGACAAAACCTACCGCAGCATTGGCAAAAAAGGTCTGGCCATGAACTGCAGCAGTAACCCTATCTATTTGATTTTCAACCGGGCCTGTAAATTCAAGCTTATGTTCCAGTGGTAGATAGTGGTATAGTCCTTGCTCCAAGCCATCCACATTATTTATAAACAGATAGGTTTCAAATGGATGCCTCGCCCCAGCTGAAGGAACTGTTCTAAAGGTGGCTTTTCTTTTATACCCCTTTACTTCCTTAACTCCCTGTGTTGCCCAAAGTAGAAAAGCTAATTCAGCCTGTGTCAGTGAAGCTTGACTGTATTTTCTCCTGCTTTCCCTTGAATTAAGCAAACTAAAATAATCATTATTTTTTATTACATTCTTAAAATCTTTGGTAAGCGGAATTATTTCGTTCCCAAAACATATTTTGTCCATTGGAGGCTGTGGCAGTCCTTCCTGTTGATCACTAATTATATCATCATCTGCGGCCTTCATTATTTCTCTTAATCCCATAATTTTTAATTTTGTTTCATTATCCACAAGCAAATCCTCCTATATTTATTCAGAAATAACATATTAATTATACAACAATTATAACCATAAAACAAAAAACCTATAGAGCAGAATATTTTCCACTCTACAGGTCTATAGGAACAGCTAAATAATAACTTCCCATTTTTGCAGCGGCTAATTTTCGAAATTGCGTCGTTGTCGTCGGTCGCAATACGACCGGTATTACTTCCTCCTCCGTCTAGCACTTTCGAAAATTTTCTCACTGCAAAATCGGGTTTTATTATTTAGCTGTTCCTTA
>CAYQCA010000047.1:0-9407 GCA_964415835.1 uncultured Clostridium sp.
ATGTAATTGGGTCTTTTGGCGCTCAAAATATGAAAGTACTCATTCCAATGGACGGATCGACCTATTTGAGGTATTAAAAATTTTTCCCTGATTTTACAAAAAGCCACGAAGTAGTTTCACTCCGTGGCTTAAATTTTAAAATTATCTATCCGAACATGGCTATAAACAGGCCAGCAGCAACTGCCGATCCAATTACGCCCGCAACATTAGGACCCATAGCATGCATTAACAGGAAGTTTGCAGGATTTGCCTTTTGTCCTTCTACCTGAGAAACTCTGGCAGCCATAGGAACGGCGGACACTCCGGCGGAACCAATAAGCGGGTTAACCTTGCCGCCTGACAAATAGTACATAACTTTTCCAAATAATACACCGCCAACTGTACTGAACATAAAGGCCATAAGTCCAAGTAATACAATTTTTAATGTATCAGGCGATAAAAACTTATCTCCTACGGTTGTGGCGCCAACAGTTACTCCCAGGAATATTGTGACTATGTTTATCAACGCATTCTGAACTGTCGATGAAAGCCTTTCTACTACTCCGCTCTCTCTAAAAAGGTTTCCCAGCATCAGCATACCTATCAAAGGAGTTGCGGACGGAAGAAGTAAACAAACAAGAATCGTAACAACTATCGGAAAAATGATTTTTTCCTTTTTTGATACTTCCCTTAGAACCTCCATTTTTGTTTCTCTTTCCTTCTTTGTTGTCAACAGCCTCATTATTGGTGGCTGGATAAGCGGAATGAGAGCCATGTAGGAGTAGGCTGCAATAGCTATAGGGCCAAGTAATTCAGGCTTTAAAATAGAAGTAACCAAAATTGCCGTAGGACCGTCTGCTCCACCTATAATGCCTATTGAAGCTGCTGCTTCAGGCGAAAATCCTAAAGCAATAGCTGTTATAAATGCGGTATATATACCCAACTGAGCGGCTGCCCCCAAAAAGAGACTGGATGGTCTGGCTATGAGCGGGCCGAAATCTGTCATTGCACCAATGCCTAAAAATATTAGAGAAGGATATATACCCTTTTTAACTCCAAGATATAAGTAATACAGCAAGCCACCATTAGCTGTCTGAGTAGGTTCTGCCATCAGCCCTGCCAACGGTAGGTTTGCTAACAGTACACCAAAAGCAATAGGCAAAAGTAGCAATGGTTCAAACTTTTTCACTATTGCAAGATAAACAAGAACGCAGGAAACTCCCAGCATTACAAGCTGCTGCCATGTCATGGTAGTAAAGCCTGACTCGTTTACCAACTTTTGCAATGTATCTATAAAAGAGAAATTCATCTTTATACCTCCATTACTTCAGCAAAACAAGAATATCACCTGTACTAACCGATGCTCCCTTGCTTGCTATTATTTGAGTTACAACACCATCTCTTGGAGCAACAATTTCGTTCTCCATTTTCATTGCTTCTAATATGAGCAGTATTTCTCCCCTTTTAACCTGAGCATCTGCTTTTGCCTTTATTGCTAATATTGTACCAGGCATTGGAGCTTTTATCGGTTCTCCTTCACCGGTTACTGCAGGAGCTGCTGGAACCGGCGCTGCCGGTGTCTGTGCAGATGCTGCTGCAGGAGCTGCACCAGGTGCTGTTTCAACCTGAATTGCCTGAGTTGTTTTAACTATTGTGGCCTCTCCATGCTCAACTTCAACCTCATAGTTTTTATCATTAATTGAAACTATATATTTCATAACAATCCTCCAAACTTGAATTACTAGTTTTCTAATAATTTAATTGATTTAAACTGGAGTTCAGCCAAAGGTATTTTTGATTCATCACTTACAATAGCCATAATCATTGCAGCAGTTCTTTCATCAACCCCATATAGCTTTAATTCTCCAAAGCCAACAGCATTTTCTAATGTTGAGATGCTTGCTTCTGGAACAGTTTGTACAGCTTCTGATGCTTTTTCATGCTTGACCTGATTTCTTTCAAAGTTTGAAATAATCAGCGATACAATTTTTATAAAAAATGCAATAAGTATCAAAGCCGAAAAAACAATAGAAAAGTCAAACAGCGATATTTTCAAAGCCGTTAATATATCCATAAAAACCTCCATCTTAACTCTGACAACTTTATACCTTCTTTATTTTATAGCTTACTTTTACAGCAGTATTCTCTTCTCTTTGCGTAAAGAACTTCTCTGCAATTTGAGGGAATAGGATATACGACAGAACGTCCTCATCATTTTTTGCCATACCTTTAAGTTTTGCCTTTGTCTTTTCAAATTCAGGCTCTAAAGTATCTGCGAATCTTCCGGTAATTGGTTTTTCATCCCCCAGTATTTTCTTTTGGAGTTCAGCATTTACCTCTCCCGGAGCCTGACCATATTCCCCTCTCATGTAAGCTTTAATTTCTTTTGATACATTTTTGTATCTTTCCCCAAGTAAAACATTAGTAGCAGCCTGAACACCAACCATTTGGCTCATAGGAGTTACAAGCGGAGGGTACCCAAGATCTTTTCGTACCTTTGGAGTTTCCAAAAGAACTTCATCCAATCTGTCGACTGCGTTTTGAGATTTTAATTGAGCTATAAGATTTGATAACATTCCTCCTGGAACCTGATAGTTTAGTGCGTCTGTGTCAGTACCCATAACAAATGGGTCAAGCAGTCCTGATGAAATGTACTTTTCTTTTATTGGCTTAAAATAGTCGTTAATTTCTTTCAGCACTTTATCATTTAGTCCTGTTTCATATCCCATTTGCTTAAATGCATAGTTTAAAGATTCTGTAGATGGTTGTGATGTTCCGCCTGAGAATGAAGAAATAGCAGTGTCAATACCATCACAGCCTGCTTCTATTGCTTTGACATAAGTGATTGGACCCAGCCCGGTTGTCGAATGCGTATGAAGGAATACAGGGAGCTTAACGGACTCCTTGAGAGCTTTTACAAGATCAAATGCCTCCTGTGGTCCCATAATACCTGCCATATCTTTAATACATATGGAGTGAACCCCCATATCTTCAAGCTCTTTTCCCATTTTAGCGTATTTTTCCAATGTGTGAATAGGGCTGGTTGTATAACATATGGTACCCTGTGCATGAGCCCCTCTTTTTAGAGTTTCATCAACTGCTACCTGAATGTTTCTGAAATCGTTTAGTGCATCAAAAATTCTGAATATATCCATACCGTTATCAACAGCATGAGATACAAATAAGCGAACAACATCGTCCGGATAATGCTTGTAGCCAAGTATATTTTGGCCTCTCAACAGCATCTGCAGCTTCGAATCCTTTAGTTTGTCCTTGAGTTTTCTAAGTCTTTTCCAGGGATCTTCGTTTAAGTACCTGAGACATGAATCAAATGTAGCTCCGCCCCAGCATTCGATAGAATAATAACCTGCCTCATTAATTTTTTCAAGTATGCCTTCGAAGTCTGAAAATGGCATTCTTGTAGCGATAAGAGACTGATTAGCATCTCTTAGCACTGTTTCTGTAATGTTAATCTTCAACCAAAATCACTTCCTTCTCTGTAAATTATTTATATATTTAAAATCAATATATACTATAGGAAACATTTATAATCTTCATTATAGTTATTTGTTATTAAACAATAAAAATTCGAGGTAATATTACATAAAATTCGATAATTATGGAACGCGATTACATTCAATTATATATTAATTTAGAAATGTTTACTAGTGTTAAATGATAAATTTTTAACAAAAATATCTGGTAAACTTTGATATAAAAAAATCAGCTCCCTTTGTATACAAGAGCTGATTTTTTCAATTGTCTAGTTAGGAATGACCAAATAATAACTTCCGATTCCTTGAACGGTTTCCTTAATTTAAAACTCACAGCTTCCAGTTGTCCTTGGGAACGGAATTACGTCTCTGATATTAGTTATGCCAGTGAGATACATAATAGCTCTTTCAAAACCGAGTCCAAAGCCTGCATGCTTTGTTCCTCCGTATTTACGAAGCTCAAGATACCACCAGTAGTCCTCCTTTTCGAGGCCCATTTCATCCATTTTTTGCTCAAGCACGTCAAGACGTTCCTCTCTCTGGCTTCCGCCTATAATCTCACCAACTCCGGGAACTAAAAGATCCATCGCAGCAACCGTTTTGTTATCTTCGTTAACTCTCATATAAAAAGCTTTGATTTCCTTTGGATAATCAGTTACAAAAACAGGCTTTTTGTATATCTGCTCAGTTATATATCTTTCATGCTCAGTCTGAAGATCGCTTCCCCATTCAACAGGATACTCGAATTTGTCCTTGTTTTTTTGGAGAATTTCTATCGCCTCTGTATAAGTGATATGAGCAAAATCTGAGTTTACAACATTATTGAGTCTTTCAAGCAAAGTCTTATCTACAAAGCTGTTGAAAAACTCCATTTCCTCAGGAGCATTTTCCAATACATAATTGATGATATATTTAAGCATATCTTCAGCCAGCATCATGTCATCCTTAAGGTCAGAAAAAGCGATTTCAGGCTCAATCATCCAAAACTCCGCTGCATGTCTTGCAGTATTTGAGTTTTCAGCTCTGAAAGTAGGACCGAAAGTATAAATATTTTTGAATGCAAGTGCATATGCTTCTCCTGTTAACTGTCCGCTGACAGTTAAGCAGGTCTGCTTTTGGAAGAAATCTTCAGAATAGTTTATTTCTCCGCTTTCATTTTTAGGAGGATTGTTCAGATCCAATGTGGTAACTTTAAACATCTGTCCCGCACCCTCTGCATCACTGCCGGTTATGAGAGGAGTGTGAACATATACAAAGCCTCTTTCCTGAAAAAACTTATGAATGGCAAAAGCAGCCAGGGATCTGACTCTGAACACAGCCGAAAAAGTATTTGTCCTCGGCCTTAAATGTGATATTGTTCTTAAGAATTCGAAGGAATGTCTCTTTTTCTGAAGCGGATAATCAGTAGGGCAAGAATTTTCTATGAAAATTCTTGCTGCCTTTAGCTCAAAAGGCTGCTTTGCATTTGGAGTTTCAACCAATTCTCCTTCAACTTCGATTGCTGAACCCACTGTTAATTTTGCCACATCTTTAAAATTCTCAAGCTTACCCTCTTCAAATACTACTTGTAAGTTTTTAAAGAAAGTTCCGTCATTGAGTTCGATAAATCCGAAGGTCTTTGAATCACGTACCGTTTTTACCCAGCCTGGAACTGTCACTTTTTTACCTATATACTCCTGCGGTGACCTAAATAATTTTTTAATTTCCGAATAACTCATTTAACTGTACTCCTTTGTACTAAAATTTACAATAACTCAATATTATTTTCAGAACACTCCGAAATCATCTTTTCGCTCCATACAGATGATTGAACCTCTCCTATATGAGCTTTCCCAAGGAAAAACATACATATTCTGGACTGACCTATTCCTCCACCTATTGTGTATGGAAGTTTCTTATTAATAACATCCTTGTGGAACTGAAAATTCTTTCTGTCCTCACAACCAGCTTTTTTTAGCTGCTCAACCAATGAATTCTCGTCGACTCTTATACCCATCGATGACACTTCAAAAGCAAGATCCAGAACAGGGTAGTAGAATACGATATCTCCATTTAATGACCAATCATCATAGTCAGGTGCTCTTCCATCATGCTTTATTCCTGAATTGAGCAACTCACCTATCTTCATTATAAATATAGCTTTTTTCTCTCTGGCAAGTGCATTTTCTCTCTCTTTTGGAGTTAAGGCAGGATACAGGTCTTCCAATTCCTGCGTTGTTATGAAGAAAATGTCTTCAGGTAAGAATGTCTGTAAACTTGGATACAGCTTTATCAAATAGTCTTCAGTACGTTTGAAAACAGAAAATATTTTTCTTACTATACTCTTAAGCATTTCTTCATTTCTTTCACTTTTTTCAATAATTTTTTCCCAGTCCCATTGATCTACATATACTGAATGAAGGTTATCCAGGTCCTCATCTCTTCTGATTGCATTCATATCTGTATAAAGGCCTTCACCTGATGCAAATCCATAGCGTTTGAGAGCCATTCTCTTCCACTTTGCAAGCGAATGTACAACTTCAACTGTATCTCCGCCTATTCCTTTTACATCAAAAGCGACAGGTCTTTCAACTCCATTTAAATTATCATTTAATCCAGTCTCCGGCTTTACAAATAAAGGGGCTGAAACTCTTGTTAAATTCAATTCTTTTGCCAGTTCACTTTCAAAATAATCCTTTGTTTTCTTAATTGCCACTTCTGTCATTCGAATATCCAGGCTAGATTTGTATCCATCCGGTTTAATAAGACTGTCCATAAATTTTCCTCCTTGTATTCTAACTAAAATAAAATGCCCCGCAAAAACACAAAGTGTTTTTGCGGGGCGAGATTCTTATCCCACGGTGCCACCCACATTTTGGTGCTGACGCACCCTCATTTGACATGTATTACTTAAACCAAATAGTGTTGCTCATCCTACTACTCGCTTAATTGGGACTTCCAGCCGCGATCCCAATTCTCTATTAGGCTTTCCAAAAAGGAGAGGTCTACCGGTGCAACCATCTTAAAGTTTTTTTCATGTTAACACATGCCAGTATACCTTGTCAATATGTTTTTTTAATTCATTTCGTCTAAAGTCTTCTTTACCTCAATTAAGAATTGCTCTGTGTTCACCGTCTTAATTTCCTTTAACTCTGAGAGAGCTGCAAGGTCTTTTGTCATTATGCCCTTCTCGATTGTTTTGATTGATGCCTTTTCAAGCTTGTCTGCAAATATTACAAGCTCATCTATATCATCAAGTTCACCTCTTTTGCGGAGTGCTCCCGTCCAGGCAAATAGTGTTGCCATTGAATTTGTAGAAGTCTCTTTACCCTTAAGATGTTGATAATAATGTCTCTGTACAGTTCCATGAGCAGCTTCGTATTCATAATATCCTTCCGGCGAAACCAATACCGAGGTCATCATTGCCAGACTGCCAAAAGCAGTAGCAACCATGTCTGACATAACATCTCCGTCATAGTTCTTACAAGCCCAGATAAATCCACCCTCTGATCTTATAACACGTGCAACTGCATCATCTATCAATGTATAGAAATATTCAATTCCTGCTTCTTTAAACTTGGCATCATATTCTTTTTCGTATATCTCCTGGAAGATATCTTTAAATGTATGGTCATACTTCTTCGAAATTGTATCTTTAGTTGAAAACCAAATATCCTGTTTTTGGTCAAGTGCATAGTTGAAGCATGATCTTGCAAAGCTTTCAATAGACTTATCTATATTGTGAACCCCCTGTATTACTCCTGCACCTTCGAAATCATGTATTGTCTGACGGGTTTCTTCACCCTTCTCATTTGTAAATACCAATTCGGCCTTTCCTGCACCAGGTACACGGTATTCTACATTCTTGTACACATCACCATAAGCATGTCTTGCAATTACAATCGGTTTTGTCCAGGTCTTTACAAATGGTTTGATACTGTCTACCAAAATAGGCGCACGGAAAACTGTACCATCAAGAATTGCTCTGATAGTTCCGTTAGGACTTTTCCACATTTCAGTCAAATTATATTCCTTCACTCTGTCTGCATTTGGAGTAATAGTCGCACACTTTACTGCAACTCCGTATTTTTTAGTAGCTAAAGCTGAGTCAATTGTAACCTGATCGCCTGTTTTTTCTCTGTATTCCAGACCCAAATCATAATACTCTGTTTTCAAATCAATATACGGATTTAGTAAAATATCCTTTATCATTTGCCAGATAACTCTGGTCATTTCATCTCCATCCATTTCAACCAGAGGAGTTTTCATAACAATTTTCGCCATACGGGTGCTCCTTTATAATTAAATTAATTTGATTTTGTTATTAAATTATCATTCATAATATAGCATATATATGAAGGGTGTGTAAACTTGAATTTGCAGAATTCATTTCATTTCATAGCTGAATGAAAGTTAAATTCCACATTTAAATTACGGTGGAATTTAACTTTTCACTCAACGCGCAGGGTATCTGGCTTATATCTTAAATTTTTCAATTAAAACTCTCAATTCTTCAGCAACAGAAGCCAGGCTCTCTCCTGAGTTTGCTATTTCCTGAATAGTAGCGGCTTGCTCTTCCATTGCCGCTGAAGCCTCCTCAGTTCCTGCCGCATTTTCTTCAGATATTGCCGACAGGTTCTGAACATTTTCTATAATCATATTTTTGTTTTTTGACATCAGTTCAGCAAAGTGATTCAATTTGTTTATAATGTCTTTAACTACATCTATAGCTTCAGCAATCCCTTCGAACTTATTTTCGGTCTGCTTTACACTTTTTTCCTGATCATCAAATATTGATTTAACATCTTTCATAGTTTCAACAGCCAATTGAGATTTAGCTTTCAGTTCATTTATTAATGCTTTTATTTCACCGGTAAAGCCATTTGATTGTTCTGCCAATTTTCTGATTTCCTCGGCAACAACCGAAAAGCCTCTACCTGCTTCCCCCGCTCTTGCTGCTTCTATTGCAGCATTAAGTGCCAGCAGATTGGTCTGATCTGCAATACTATTTATCATTGTACTCGCACTTTCTATTTTCTCAGTACTTTCGTTGTTGCTGACGATCATGCTATAAACATTGTCACTGGCTACAATATTTCGCTCTGTTTTTTCAACAAGCTCTCTTAAAATTAAAAAGCCTTCTTCTTTTTGCTTTTCAATCTTACCAGCTGCAATATTAAGTTCATCTATATATTTAACCTCTTTATCCAGCAACTCTCCTAATTCCTCTACATTATTGGCTGCATTTTCAGTATCTTTTGCCTGATCACCGGCACCTCTCGCTATTTCTTCTATTGTTTTGGCTACTTCATCCGAGGCTGTTGCCGCCTGATGGGATATAGCTGTCAATTGCTGTGAGGCTGCTGCTATCTGTTCAGAGGAATCTCCCGTACGCTTAATGAACTCTATCACATTCTCCTGCATCACTTTTAGAGAATTAATCATTCCCCCGATTTCATCTTTTCTGTTTAAGTATTTAATTGCTTTAGATTTTCCATCAAAAGTAAAGTCCAATCGTGCCAGCCTGTTTACCACTTCTGTAACAGCCACAATTGGTTTTGCTATTGTGCCACTAACAAAAAATGTCGCAAGCCCTCCGAATATAATTGCACCTGCAATTAAAAGTATCAATATATTTCTCATCGCATATACTTCTGCCAATACTTCCTTCTCATGGACTCCTACTATCATAATCCATGGACTCCCTTCCACAGGGGCAAAGCCTACAATTTTATTTATACCTTCATATGTATAATCACCACTGCCAACTTCACGTTTAATCATTTCCAGAGTAAGATCTGCCAGTTCCTGAACTGATTTATCGGTTTTTGCATTTTCTATAACATTATCCCGTTTTATAACCAGCTCCGTATTTTTATGTCCCACGGTAGTGCCTTGATTATTGATTACATATCCATACCCTGTTTTCCCATACGAAACTTCATTTGAAATTTG
>CAYQCA010000047.1:9449-19864 GCA_964415835.1 uncultured Clostridium sp.
AAAAAATATTCCTGTTTGCTTTCCATCCAAATAAATCGGTGTAGCAAAAACCACTACGGGTTTTCCTGTGATTCTACTGATTATAACATCAGAAGCATTAGGCGTCCCCTGCATTGCCAATTTATAATATTCAGCGTCTTTTACATTTGCGGTTTTAGCTCCACTGTTTAGTTCGATACTGTTTCCATTAAGGTCTGCAAACACAAAAGCTTCGTATTCTGCTCTTTTTGCTTCCTTTTCACAAAAAGCCGCCCTGTCTTTAAAAGCTATATCCTTATCCTGAATAATACTATTCTGGGCCAAGCCTTCTACATATTTAAGCTCAGTGTCTCTTCTTGACGCTATATACTTTGCTTCTGCTTTTGCCAATACTTCTAAATCCTCATGGGCCTCTTTTAATAGGTTATTACTCGTATAAGTAATTATAATTATTCCCAGACCACCTGTTATAGCAAATATCACCATTGTAAAAACAGCTATTAATCTTAATTTTATTGATTTCATAATTTAATGCATCCTTTCTGTGTTATACATTTTTTTCAGCAGCGTAAAATCCTTACAGTGGCTTAATTCGAATAGTTTTTGGCAAAAATCAGCATAACCCCGTCGAATATCGACGGGGTCAAACCATACTTATGCCAAAACACTTATTTACAATGGTAATCTATATTGCTAATATGTGTCAAGAATTATAGCAAGGTTTTTAATACTTTGCATTATGTAATCCTCACAGCTATGAAAAAGGCATCAATGTTAACCAGTGTATCTGCAGGAACCATTTTAAGCATTTCTGACATCTATAATGCAATAAGAACACAGCCTGAACAGATGAGTATTGCGTCCAAATCAATTCAGGCTGCAAATCAGCCATTTTTTCTAATTATTTACATAAACCTACAGAACAAGATTAAGGTTTCTAATATTTTATATAACTATATATTTTCCTTAATAAATTCAAATTCTCTTTGCATTACCATTGCTGCTGCACCCAGCGCTCCAATATTATCACTGAAGGTAGAAGCCGAAATTGATAAATTTCTGAAATTATCCTCTATACAATTCTTACTTACAGCTTTTGATAGAGCATTTATAAAAAGGTCCCCAATCTTGACCAATTCACCTAATAATACAATCCTTTTAGGTGCAAAAATATCAATGAGCAATCCAATAGCATATCCAAGATAGCTGGCTGTATCCATCAGGAGCTCAATAGATTCTTCATGATTGAGCTTAACAGATTCGACGAATGTATAAATATCAATTTTAGAAATGTCATTATCAATGAGTTCCATCAGCTTCTTGTATCTGCCAATTAAAGCTCCCTCCGTTAACTTGCCTTTTATACCGCTGTAAGAAACCTCAGCATTGAGGCACCCTCTCTTACCACAAGTGCAGAGTCTATTACTGTTCGGCACCTTAATATGACCGAGCTGACCACCAAATCCCTTATTGCTCAAAAATAATTCATTGTTTACAACAGGTACAATTCTTGCACCGCTTCGTATAGAAATAAATATAAAATCATCCACATATTCATCCGATTTCAACCATTTATATGCAAAAGCCATTACAGTTACATTATTATCTATATAACAAGGTAAATTATATTTTTCATGAATCATCTTTCTTAGCGGTATATTTTTCCAATTGGGTATC
Organism: uncultured Clostridium sp.; assembly: GCA_964415835.1. Classification (GTDB taxonomy): domain Bacteria; phylum Bacillota; class Clostridia; order Acetivibrionales; family DSM-1351; genus Ruminiclostridium. The sequence continues at coordinate 11,106 of CAYQCA010000047.1, forward strand.
ATCGGATACTCAACTGCAATCCCATGTGCCGAATCCAAATAGCCCGGTACTCCAACACCAATGCCAAATACCTTTTTCCTGTCAACCAAGTTTATGGCAGCATCTATAAGCGAACATATATTTTTAACAATTTCATCGCTACCGCTGTCTCTTGATATTTTTATATTATCTTCAAAAACAGTATCTCCATTAAAGTTTAGCATTGCACAATGCATATAATATAAATTAAACTCAATACCTATAAAGTAGCCGCCTTCAGGATTAATTTTAAGCCACGAAGGTTTTCTTCCCACTCTTGCTTCATTGCAATCTTCTTCATAAATAAGATTATCCTTCAACAACTCTTCTGTAATGTTTAGCACTGTTGTCATACTATATGCAGTTATTTTTTTTAAATCATGCCTAGAAATGTTATCATTATACCTTATAATGTTTAGGATTTTATTTCTTTTATAAAATTTTCTACTTTCTAGTATTGATTCGTTAGTCATAAGTTTATCACCACTTTTTCTATTTGATAACTTGCTTAACTGCAGGATACAACGATTTGTACTGTTTAAACTGCTGCCAATAATAGCTATTATACTCTTGATTTGGGAAATATGCCATTACATCTTTCTCTTTTTCCTGCCAGGAGGTCTGAATATTATCAACCAGCCCAATCGCTTGTGCTGCAAGCAACGCGGCACCTTTACATGGTGCTTCTGTACTTTTGGGTACATACAAAGGTATTCCTAAAATATCACTTTTTAATTGAAGAATCTTTGCCGATTTTGTTCCACCTCCGACAACACGCAGTGATGAAATTTTTATACCATATTCCCTTAATAGGGTAATGTTCAACAAAATTTCATAGGTTACTCCTTCTAACAAACCTCTTATAAATTCTCCTTTTTTGGTATCAAGTTGCAAACCCAATATTGCTCCTGTACTCTGTGCATCATTATATGGTGAGCCGGTTACAGTAAAATGCGGCAATACCAAAAGTCTTGATGGATAATCAAGCATATCCTCTAAAATAACATCATATGCATCCCTGTTCTGTTCGATAGCTTTTAATATTTCCAAGCTCCCAAATTGTTCTTTATACCACTGTAAAATTATGCCCCCTGTAAAATTGCCAGGTAAAGTAATAAATTTATTATCTATAATATGCGAGTAACAAGGTAATCCATATTTCTTTAAGCCCTCGCAGAAATTATCCATACTACACACCAATGTCTCAGTTGTACCTAAAGAGTATGCTGCTTCGCCACTCCCATTTGCACCCGTTCCAAGCATTGCACAAGGCTGATCATGTCCACCCGCCACAATAACAACCTCGGATGACAAGCCCAGTTCGCATGCAATATCATTTGCTATCTGACCGATCACAGTTCCTGCCTGTTGTATGTTGGACAACATTTCAGAAGTGATTCCTACAACATCTAACACCTGTTGCGACCATTTCTTTTCATGCACGTCAAACATCATCGTTCTCGAAGCCAACGAGTAATCAATTGTTGGAAAACAACCAAAACAGCTGACAACATAATCACCCACACATGCGAAATGTGCCGGTTTTTTATGATAGTAAGATGTATTCTCCAAAATCCACATTATTTTGGGTGCGGTCCCCATTGGCGCCAATACCTGTCCACCAGTTTTATAAAAAAAGTCTTCACCAAGTAAAGCTCTTAATCTTTCTGTCTGGTCCAAAGCTCGTCTGTCATAAGACACAATAATGTTTCCTGTAGCTTTAAAATTTTCGTCAAGGGGTACTACCCCCTCGCCTTGACTGGAAAAACTTATAGCCAGCACTTCTTCATTGCAGCTTTTATTAACATCAATTACTGCAGCTTTTACACAATCAAATAATTCTCCTGGGCAAATCTCAGCCCATTGCTGTCTCGGCCTTATTATTTTATATTCTCTTCTGGCATAAGCAATTTCTTCTCCTGTATTGCTATATGCAACTACTTTACATGCCGTTGTCCCTAAATCAATACCTAATACAGCCATATAAATTATACCCACACTTTCCTAACCTTTAACTGCACCACTCATTAGCCCGCTAACAAAATTCTTTTGTACAAGAGCATAAAATACTATCATTGGTATAGAAATGAGTACCAGTATTGCAAATAATGCACCGGGTTGGCTAAAATAAGTGCCTTGATACTGCATAGGAACTAATGTCAGCGGTTTCAGATTTTTGTCATTTATAGTTACAAGCGCTAGGAAAAATTCATTCCAGGTAGTAAGGAACTGCCAAATGAAAACGACCACCAAACCTGGTTTTAAACTAGGAAGGACTATGCTTGCAAATAATCTGTATTCAGTACACCCATCTACTGTTGCTGCATCCTCTAATTCCGCTGGGAATGCATCCATAAAGCCCTTTAAAATAACCAGCGCAAACGGAATCCCAAGAGCTGAATACGGAAGTATAAGCCCGTGAAATTTGTTCAGCCAATGAAATGAACTGTTAATTTGCGTCAAAGGTATAACAAGAGCACTTATTGGTACCATCAGAGTTACCATTAACATGTTATAAATAAAATTCTTACCTTTAACTCCATTTCGTGAAAGTCCAAATGAAGCCATTGCAGCCACTGCCGCTACAATAATAACTGTCGATACCGTTATAACTACGCTGGAAATTAAATTTAAATATAAAGGATTATCACTCAATACAGTCTTATAGTTATCCAATACAAAGGGTCTTATAAATAGTACCGGTTCAAAAGCAGTTTCGGCTGTTCTAAATGACATACTTACCATAAAGATTAGCGGGAGCATCCAAATAAATGCCACAATTGATAACACTAATATCCAGAGCCATTGTAATTTTTTCCTGTTATCTTTCATCTTTTTGCTCCTCCTTTACCAATAAAATTCCCAGAACCAAGAGATAAAACCTGAACAACTGTCAAAATCAGAGCAATAAGAAGTATTATTACTGAAATCGCAGATGCATAACCCATCTGTTGTACCTTAAAGCCCATACGGAAAATATATGTTCCCGGCATTTCGGATGCAGAGTTCGGTCCGCCATTTGTCATATTATATACGAGTGCAAAAGTTTGCAGAGACCCGATAATTCCTAACATTACCAGAGACTTATGGACACCGGACAGCATTGGCAGAAAAATATTTGTTATCTTCCTAAACCCATTGGCTCCATCTATTTCAGCGGCCTCTTTTATTTCTTCCGGTATTTGAGAAATGCCCGCAATGTACAATAACATTGACCATCCTGTCCATTCCCATATATTAACTACGATAATCGCAAAAATTGCAGTATTAACATTACCCAGCCAATCCAGAGGACCTTTTACACCAAGGTCATATATTATATTTGTGATTAGACCCTGATAGGGGGAAAACATATTCTTAAACACTATTGCAATAACAACTATCGAAGTTACAACAGGTATAAAATACAGGGTCCTGAAAAAAGATTTGAACTTAGTTAAATTCTCTTCTATTATATATGCCAATATAAAACCAACAACAGCCTGAATTGTTATAGTTATCAGTATCCAATATAAACTGTTTTTTAACGTAACTCCGAATACTCCGTCTTGAAACAACTTTAAATAGTTATTAAATCCTACATACTTCATATTCGAAAGTGTAGACCAGCTAAAGAGACTTCCATAACAAATAAAAAGAATTGGGTATGCAATAAATACAGCAAAGAAAATAATTGCAGGTGTAATAAATATATATCCTGCTCTTCTAGACTGTTTTATTCTGGTCTGTGTTTTCATATTCATCCTCCTTTTCATACTAATTATATTATAATGTCAGCTTCTTTTGAGTTGTAAATTTATGGGGCCAGATTACAATTGCCTCTGACCCCACAATTGATTAATATGAAACTATTTAGCCAAAACTTCATCCTGTACTTTTTGTACATTGTCCAAAGCCTGCGCTGGAGTTAATTGTCCAGCTGCTACACCTGACAATGCATTCTGAAGTGCATTTTCAATTTCAGGAGAACCAATTCTCTGGTTTTTTGCTGCGTCTAACTCTGAAGCCGCTTTGTTAACCTGATCTTTTATAACTTGTGGAAGATCACCCTGTGGTTCAATTCCTTTAAATGCAGGAAGGTTGTTCAAATCATTGATTGCTTGTTGTATACCTTCGCCTGCTGCAAATGATTCCAATACTTTCCAAGCGACATCGGGATTCTTGCAGTCTTTGCTGATACCATATCCGAAGTCAACACCTCCGATTGCAGGAGAAGTACTTCCGCCATTTTCATATGCAGGTAGGAAGAAATTACCGAATACCCAATCTTTAACATTCTGAGCTGGCTTTTCAGCAGTAAATTCCTGAGTCCACCATGAACCTAGAGCCATCATACCAACCTTACCTGATATAAATAAGTTTACTCCATCGGGATATGCGTTGTTTGAAAGTGCTCCAGCTTGCATAATGCCTGATTTATACATATCTTGATAAGCCTCAAGAGCTTTTACGAGATTTGGTGTATTCCACTTTCCGCTTCCATCTTGAGCTTTGTAGAAGTCATCACCAAATTGATTAGCAAGCATTAGGAACATATTAACGTGCTGCCATCCATCTGCACCACCGAAGTAAAGTGGAGCATAACCCTTATCAGTTAATTTCTTTGATGCATCCTTGAGCTCTGCCCAAGTAGTTGGAGCCTTAGCCCCTACTTCTTCAAATAACTTTTTGTTATACCAAATATTGATAATCTGTGATTCTATTGGAAGGATGTACGCTGCATTGTCCCCTTTAGGATTTCCAAGTCTTATTTGATCTGCATTGATTTTGTAGATTTTGTCTTCCCATTTATCTCCCCATGATTTTGCAGCATAAGGAGTTAAATCTGTAAGATAATCTCTGTATTGTTGTGTTAATGAACCGGGCTGCAAGCCAACAATATCTGCCATTGTATTTGAACTGGATGCGGCTGCTAATGCTGCTAAGTATTCAGGGTTATAGTTGTAGTTTGTGTAATTGATCTTGATATTTGGATTTGCTGCTTCAAAAGCCGAAATCATTTTTTCAGCTGTTCTTGGAATTGGAGACCAGGTCCAAAGGCTGATTTCTGTCTTTTCTGCAGGTGCAGTTGAGCTAACTGCCGAAGTTGAAGCTGCCGCTGAAGAAGTAGTTGATGAATCTCCGGTTTTTGTAGATCCACACGCAGCAAATGTTGGTACAAGTAGAGCGATTGATAATGCTAATGCTATTACTTTGTTTCTTTTCATGAACAATTCCTCCCTAAATATATTGTTTATATACTACTCTTTATCGAGTTAGTAACAGGTTAATTATTTTGCCAAAAACATTTCAACTTCTGAATCCTCGAGGTCTACAACTTTTCCTACCCGTTCCGCATAATATAGTACTTTGGCTATCGCTTCGGCAGCTTCCACCTTATTCATTGCATCATAAACATCTTTACCTACTGTTATTACTCCATGGTTTCCTAATAATACAATGTCATTTTTCTTTACATATTCTCTTGCAACATCAAATATTTCATCTGTCCCCGGTCTTCCATAAGGCGCGCAAGGTATCTTTTTAAAATTACCTATCATTTCGGGATAAGCTTTTGTTTCAATTGGTTTATTACACAAGGAATAAGCTGTCAGCATTGTCGGATGACAATGAATAACACCCGAAACATCAGGACGAGTTTGATATGCATTAGTGTGTAGCAGCATTTCAGATGATGCCGGATATAATCCGCCAACTTGTTTCATTGTATCCTCTTCAAATACGGCAATCATTTCCTCTGTTAAAAATGCCTTATTTTTACCTGTAGGAGTTATATATATATATCCCCCTCTCTTAATAGAGACGTTGCCTTCATAAGCATTAACCAAATTTCTCTGGTCAAGTCTTCGGCAAACCTCTAATACTTCTTTTATTGCTTTAATTTCCATGACGTAAGTCCTCCTAGATATTGTTTATATGCTACGTTTAATAATCAAACGCAAATGCCATTATCAATTACATATTGCAAAGCACTGTTCCAATCTTTTATTTTTTCAGGATTATATTTGTACATATTGAAAGAATTATTTGATATTTCTCTAAGTTGTTCAAGACTGTTTGCATACCCGTTTGCATAAACCTGGGCTAATGCATTCCCCGCTATGGTAGCATATGGTAGCCCAGCCTTCAGTGGTGTATCAAGCGCATCACATATCAGCTGATTAAGCAATTTATTCCGGGAACCACCACTAATAACAAATATCTCATTAAAGCTTTTATTCATCGCCACTTTTAAATTTTCAACAGTCTTTTTAACTTTTAAAGCAATGCTTTCGTAGGCACACCTGATATATTCACCATGTGACTTTAAAGCAGGCTGATTTGTTTTTGCTAAATATTCATCAATTTTTCTCTGCATATCACCGGCTGTATTTAATATTGCGTCATCCAGATTCAAATAAGATGAATTGGTTACTGTTGATGCCATTTCATTCATCTCATCGAAGCTATATTCAGTACCTTCATGTTTCCACTGTGCCCTTAGCTCATTTATTATCCAAAAAGCTGCGAAGTCGCGATAGATTATTTTTTTTCTCATCAGGCCGCCTGTGTTTTTAAAACCACTATTATAGAATAAATCACTCAAACCTGCTGTATCGCTTTCAGTACCCATACTTATATTGGTTCCCATGCTTATATATATCTTCTCTTCTCCAAAGCCCGGTACTGCTACTACGGCAGATGCACTGTCATGCTCTGCTACTGCCACAACTTTCGCATTTTTTATTCCGGTTTCATAACTTATTTTCTTAGTAATATTTCCCTTAATAGTTCCGGCATCCACTATTTCAGTAAATAATCTTTTTGGTATATCAAATTTATCAAAAATTTCATAGCTCCATTTCTCCAATGAATTTTGGAGCAAAGCCGAGGTACCTGCGATTGTCATCTCAGTAGATATTACACCGGAAAGAAAATAACAAAGTAAATCCGGCAAAAAAAGCAATTTATCTGCTGTATTAATTATGTCATCTTTCTGATCAATACTTGCGAACAACTGTGGTAGAGTATAGCTTCTCGCACACTGACAACCTGTAAGGTCAAAAATATCTCTTTGAGGTACCTGCTTATACATATCTTCTAATGATGTTTCTGTTCTCATATCTCTATAGTGAAAAATAGGTTCGGCTAGTCTTCCTTTTGAATCAAGAAAGCCATATGTTGCTCCCCATGTATCAATTCCTATGGACTCGATTTCGCCTTCTTCTTTTGCAAACTTGGTTAATCCCTTTATAATACTTTTATATAAATCAAAAATGTCCCAGTATAGATTGTTATTAATGCTGACAGGAGTATTATCAAAATTGATACAATTATCAATATTTATTGTCTTTCCATCAAATACTACCTTTGACATCTTTCCGCCGCTGGCTCCAAGATCTATTGCTACAAAATATTTCTTATTCATGTTTTGTCACCCTTTTTATTTATTTATGCGTAAAAACATGTTTGTGTATTCTCATTATTTATTTCGTTTTCGATAAATTAAGAATACTGCAAACCAATTTTATTGTCAATATATATTTTAAATTTTTGTTTTTAGAAATAATTATTTGTTGTATTTAGTTGAATTTGCGCATTTTTGATGATAATATATATTTAATAATAGTAATATTTACGAAAAGCATGTATGGTTTTATTCCGAAAAAGATAAAACTCGTTAAATTTTATTACTTTTTCTATATTATTACTTTATTTTTAATTTATATTTATTTCTTTAATGATAAAATTAATTATTCAGGAGGTTATCTATGAAGCTAGTACCTTTTAAAGAAATGTTACAGCAAGCACGTGCCGGTGGGTATGCAGTACCTGCTCTCAATGTCTCCAATATGGAAACAGTACAGGCAATAACTACTGCAGCTCAACTTGAAAGCTCACCCCTTATAGTACAGCTCTATCACGCAGATCTCGAATATGCCGGTGTTGATTTTATGACCAGCATGACAGCCACAGCAGCTCAGGCATGTACAGTTCCTATTTCCTTAAGCCTTGATCACGGCAGATCTTTTGAGCAAGCTAAGAGATGTGTGGATGCAGGTTTTACAGGTGTTATGATTGATTTATCCAGTGATGATTTTGAAGAAAATGTTCGTACTACTATTGAGGTTGTGAAATATGCACACTTACGTGGTGTATCAGTAGAAGCAGAGTTAGGAAAGATTTTTGATGCACAGGCCCCACAGGAGGTGAGAAATTCAGGAATGACAGATCCGGATATGGCAGAAGAATTCGTTAAGAGAACAGGTGTTGATGCACTGGCAGTTTCTATCGGAACTGCGCATGGTGTTTATTCTTCCAAACCGGTAATTGATTTTAAGCTGACTGAAAGAATTGTAAAACAAATTGGCGTACCTACTGTTGTTCATGGAGGATCTAATACACCTGATGAAGATATTGTTGAATTAGTCAGATTAGGTGTCGCCAAAGTTAATATAGGAACAGATTTGGTTATAGCATATAATCAAGGATTGATGAGTGCATTAAAAGAATCCGGAGAGGGAACTCCTCTCAAAGATGTTATGGGCACAGCCCGCCAGCGTGTAATTGAAGTAGCCAGACACAAAATACAACTTCTGCGCACATATGCAAAATAATTATGCTTTGTAACAGATTTAATATAAAAACAGGAGGCGCAAGTTATTTGCGCCCTCCTGTATATATATATAAGTTTTTGTTTGTTGGATTTTATTTACATTCTATATTTTCTAAGCTCATTTTTGTACATTTCAAGCAATTCT
>CAYQCA010000048.1:0-3187 GCA_964415835.1 uncultured Clostridium sp.
CCCAGGAGAGCACAAAATGGTATAAAAAAATTAATGAAGCAGGAATTCCCGTCATTGCAAGCAATTTTATTCCCGAGGATGAGGGCTTTAAATATATTGTTGCCTGGACAGGTGCTGATGATTGGGGGCAGTTCAGAATGCTTGCCCGGAAGCTGGCAGAGCTGATGAATTATGAAGGTGGCTACTGTATTTTAAGACATATGCCGGGGACTTCCTCCTATTACGCCAGGACATATGCAGTTATTACCGAATTAAAAAAGATTGCACCGAACATGAAGCTGTTGAAAATGGATACGGCAGGACTTGATATTCACAAGACAAAACAAATAGTCGTACAATGGATTAAAACCTTCGGAAAGGAACTCAAGGGAATTGTAAGCGCTGATGATGCCGGTTACCTGCAGGGTATTTTAAATGCTGTAGAACTTGAGGGTAGAAAGGATATTATCCGTGTAGCGGCAGGGATGACACAGAATGGTCTTGATTTTTTAAAAAGTGGAGCGGTGCATGCCATTACGTACCAATCACCTGAAATAGATGGTACTATGCCGATTCAGCTGGCCATAGACTGGTTCAATGGTTTAGTTGTTGAGCCAATCAGATATTTACCGGCACGTATAATCGCAAAAGAAAATTTGCATGAGTTTACCGAAAAGACAAAGGATAAAATAAATGTTGACATAAGAAAACTGGATAATGCTATCCGTGAGAAAAATTCTGAATATGTAAACATGTTTTTTTATGATGTTTACCAGGAATTCCTGAGCAATCGAACTGTAACAAAGGATTACTTCTATGGTTTTTGTATGGAGGTGACTACCAATCTTGTGCATATTATGAGGGAGTTAGGGTTGGAAATCCACGGAATTACAGAAGGCTATGAAAATTTATATAAAAATCTGTTTATGCAAAAAAACTTAAAAAATACTCTTGATTGGATGAAAAAGCTTTCCTTGAAAATAGTTGCAAGGACTTCTGAAAGTCAGCATGATCAAAGACATGCGGTGACTGATATTATTGAGGAAATAAGACAAAATTATAATAAACCCATATCATTAAAGACACTTTCTTATGGACATAATCTTTCGCCGGGTTATCTGGGTCAATTAATTAAAAAGGAAACAGGCAAAATGTTTAATCAGTATCTGAATGAACTGAGGATACAGAAGGCACAAAGTCTTATAAAACACACAACGCTAAGCTTAAGGGATATTGCATTTGAGGTAGGCTTTGAAAATCCCGACTACTTTTATTATGTATTTAAAAAATATACGGGAGTCTTTCCAGCAGAATTTATTCAAATCAAATCCAATAATATTGAAAAAAATTTATTGTAATTTTTTATGTTGAATTCTAAATATGTTATGTGGATTTAGAAGCACAGCGGTGAGAAAATAGATATATGATACATAATATAAGGAGGATGCACGTATGGGTAAAGCTAATGAAAAAATTCAACGTCTCAGGGCGGCTCTATCTCACAAAGAGGGTGACAAGGTTCCGATTGGGGACTTTTTTTGGACAGGACATATGATCAAGGCAAAAAAGAAATTCGGTCCGGATTTTGATCCTTATCGTGCTTATGATTTGGATTATATAGTTGTTAATCCTAATATGGACCCTCAAATTAAGGAGTTTGAGATCATTGAACAGAAGGGCCAGGACATTATACTGAAAACAGGGTTCGGAGCTACTATAAAAAGATCCGGAACAGCTCCAATGCCTCACTATGATAGCTTTTCAGTGAAAACCCCCGAGGAAATGGAAAAATTCAAGTTTGATTCTCCTTCAGACCCCAGACGCTTTTTCAGTGATGGTGATGACCAGATTAATGGTGTAGGAGATGCGCTGAACCGTAACATACCTTCCTGGGATAAACGGGTAAATGCATATAAAGACGATTTCGCCGTGTTTGGATCTGTTTGTGAGCCATATGAGTACCTTTGGAGAGTAATAGGTACAGAGAATGCCATGTATTGGATGATGGAAGAGCCGGAAATGTTCAAGGCTTTTGTTGAAAGAATAGGAGATTTTATTGCCGAATTGCTGAAAGCCCAAATAAAGGCAGGCGACAGTCGCCTTTCAGGTATGTACATCTGGGGAGATGTAGCTTATAGAAATGGAATGCTGTTTAACCCTAGGACCTGGAGAGAAATTTTTAAGCCGCAGGTGAAGAGGCTTATCGAAATTTGTCATGAAAATAACCTGATGGTGGTGTATCATGGCTGTGGGAATGCTACTCCGATTTACGATGATTTTATAGAGATTGGTCTGGATGCATACAATCCCTTGGAGGTAAAGGCAGGACTTGATGTAGTGGAGCTCAGGAAAAAATATAACGAGAAATTATCATTTGCAGGTAATATAGACGTAAGGGTTTTGGAGAGAGGCAATCCTGATGAGATAAAGAGGGAAGTATTATACAAGCTGCAAGCTGCAAAGGGGGGAGGCTGGATATTTCAATCAGACCATTCCGTTAGCAGCGAGGTAGAGCCTGAAAGCTATGCTCTTGCGGTTAAATATCTAAGAGAATATGGCAATTATCCCCTTGATTTGGATAGGATTAATAAGGAACTGGAACGGCTTGATGTAATAATTATTGAACAATAATTACTAACCTCCAAGGTCAAAAGGGGATGCACGAAATGAATTTAGTTTCATTTTGTGACATCCCCTTATTGACAAACTGCTTGTGATTACTCCCAATACTTTTCAATCAGGTTCCGCAATATTTCTACAGCTCTGCGAGGCTTACCGGGTCTACCTCCCAATGTATATATATCCCTGAAGGAAAACTCGAGTTTGCAGCCTTTAGCACATGTAAGAGTTTTTTTGATATGCTCGCTATATGCAGCTTCATCGAGTTCGATATCAACCCCGACAAAATTAGGGCTTGGTTTTCTATGATAGATTACATTGCTTCCTTTGAGTGCCTGACCCATATAGTCTTCATCACACCAGGGGGATATAGATACCTTTCTTAGCCCGGCCAGTTTGCTGATATACTTTTCCCAGATAGGGTGTACCGGTTCGCAGCACCCATAAGAAAGAAGACCGAAATTCTTTGCCACCTCATTATAATATGGGAAGAAAAATTCTCCGAACATTTCAGGGGATATACTTACAGTTTCCTGAGAATCCATGAAGCCCCACATATCTTTCGTTGAAACCTTATTTCATGGTACAA
>CAYQCA010000048.1:3197-14978 GCA_964415835.1 uncultured Clostridium sp.
GAAGATCCTTCGAGAATCCAAAGGAACCTTGACCAAGTCCGTTGTTGTTATTGTTCAGCAGAAGGTATCCTTCTCTTTCCATCCACTTCATAAATGCAATATGATCCTTGCTTGCCCGGTCCATAATCTGATGAAATTCATAAGGATAGTCAACTAGAGAATAGATCATAGTTTCCATTCCCATTAAGTGAACAATATCTTGAGAAAGGCAGCAGCCAAGTGATCCCATTGATATTTTCACAGGAAGAATATCACCAAGGATATCCGATACAAAAGCTTTCCATTTATATGTACTTTCCTTATCAATATTGTATACCGTAGGCTGCAAAAGCTTAATATCGTCCTGCAAATCCGAGATAAGATATTTGAAGCGGTGCCCGAGACTCTCAACGCCTTGGGAGTTTTTTGCATGCTCGGCTTCTACCTTCATATTGAACAGCATAAAATTTGTATCCCAACCAATGTTGTACCAGGAAGGTACTACTCTGTCATCTCCGATAGACTCGTGATTAAGAATTTCTCTTTGAATTTGTAGTTCTATATTTCTAGCGGTTTCAGAAGTGCATTTTAGTCTAGGCAAAAGATCATTTTCAAAGGTCCAGGTCTCAAAATGGATCATTGGTCTGTCGCCTTTAAGATCATTGTGCTTATACCACTGCTCTTCTCTTTCTTTCATAATTGGAAGCATTGAGTACTCTAACTGTTTTTTTGCAAGTTCTCTAAGATATATCCTTTCCTCTGAGGTAACACTCCAGTTCGGCATAATTTATTCCTTTCCTTAATAACATTTATATAGACATTATTGCTAACTATTGCTAACATGATATAATTATAATATTGTTATATTAATTATTAAATCCGTATTGTTGCTATAAACATATACTTTATTGCGCATTTTATATTTATATCGCTCGATGGAGCAGCAGCACACACAAAATTCAAGAACTCTGCTTGAACAGGATTTTGTGTGTGATTATGGAGACAGAATGAAAGAAAATATGAACTCAATGAGTTATGTTAAGAGTATTTCCGCTTATATCCCAAGTGATGTGGTACTATCTGAATGCAGAAACGTTTTTTTGGCGAATCTGATTATTACAAAGATAGGATTTTATCATAAAGCCTATAATCATTCCATTTATAGAGAGGGTATTCCGGAATATGTAATGCTTTATTGCGTCGGGGGAAAAGGCTGGGTTGATATTGGAGGCCGGAGGATTGATATAGTCAAAGGTGATTTGATTTTTTGTGATAAAAATACACCTCATGGCTATGGTGCTGATAATATAGATCCTTGGTCTATTCACTGGGTTCATTTTATAGGAGAAGGCATTCCGCAATTATTTCAAATGTTAGAAATTACCCCTCAGTCTGCAGTCCTGTCAATTGGAGAAAAAACAGAACTTATATCTTGTATTACGGAAGCTTATACAATATTGTCAACAGGATATGGCTTTGTAAACCTGTTTCAGGCTTCAACCTGTTTTCAGGAATTTTTAAGTAAAATAGTGAGGATGAAGATGTATTCCGGGTTCACCGATACAAGCGATACAGGTATAGAAAAAGTGATGGATCTAATGAGCAGGAACATCAATGGGGTTTGCACGTTAAAGCAATTGGCAGATTCAATTAATATGTCAAAGTATCACTTTGCAAGAATATTTAAGCAAAAAACAGGCTATACTCCAATAGAATATTATAATCGGTTAAAAATAAAAAAAGCTTGTGAACTGCTGGATACAACGACCTATAATATTAAAGAAATCAGTAATATTTTATCCTTCAGCAGTCCGTTTTATTTCTCTGAGGTATTTAAAAGGATTACAGGTTACTCCCCCAAAGAGTATAAAAATTTGCATAAAGTCAATTATTGATTAACGTAGCTGGCTGCTTTTCCTGTATTCCATAGGAGTGATGCCGTATTCTTTTTTAAATACTCGATAGAAGTATTGAATGTCGGAATATCCTATGCTTTCAGCAATTTCCTGAACATTTATACTGGTTTCCAGCAACATTTGACAGGCCTTATTTAACCTCTGCATCGCTAGGTAAGTGGTAAATGTTACACCGAGGTCTTTTTTAAATATTGTTGAGAAATAATTAGCATCTATCCCGAACTTATCCGCAAGTTCCTTTACATTTATTCTTTCTACATAATGTACATCAATGTACTTCACAACTTTCTCCACAATTTCTTTGCAGCTCCGGTTACTAGAAGGGTTTATATTAATAGCGATCTCAATAAGTTTATATAGGTGTTTGGCGATATCTACCAGTTCATTAGTTCCTTTGATAATTCCATATTGTGATAAATCATACTCAATATTTTCGGTAAATTCCCTGTTGATTGAGTACAGGGAGCCGTAAATTACGTTTACGACTTCGGAGTACATAAAATACAGGTTATTGATATTAACACCTTCAAAGCGTTCTTTTGAAAAAATTTTAAGCAAAATGCTTTGAACGCTTTTCAGATCTTTCTTCTCAATAAATCCGCTGAGCATTTTTAATTCGCTTCTTGGAAAAATAAAGTCAGAGAATTTATTAATCTCACTATCCTTGTAGATTTTTTTTGTTCCATATATCAATCTTAAATCCAACGATTTTTTGGCAGATTTTCGTAAGTCATCATCAATTTTATCCATCACCGAACTTATTCCTATTGTAATAATGATCTCCATTTCATTCGCAATAGAATAGAGAGATTTTTTACTTATGATATCAGATAGGTTCTCCAGTTTTTCTTTATCGCCCCATAACAGTATGAATAGTTGATTGGAAACGTTGAAATTCGAGAATATAAAGTAATTTTCGTCATACACAGCATCGGACAATAATTCTGAAAAGTTTGTTTTTAAGCTGGAAACTTTATCATATATGTTTGTATTCCCGGTCGGCGGAAAACAATCAAAGCTTATTACAAGCAGCCGATACTTATTGCAGTCCATCATCATATCATGTTTTATTTTACTCAGAGATGATTTGCTGTTTTGTTTGGTATTAAGCTGTTTATTCAATTCATTTTCTAAAACCAGTCTTTCACTGTAAATCTTATTCTTCTCATTTTCCTTGAATAATAGATTATGTTCCTTCCGTTCATTTATTGAACTAATTGCCTTGTTTAAAGCGTTGTATAAGTCTTCATTTGTAGACGGCTTCAACAGGTAGCCCTTTACTCCCATATTTATCGCTCGTTCCGCATATTTAAATTCTGAGTAGCCACTAACTATTATAAATTCGATGTCATTGTTTAGTTCTTTAATTTTTGCAACAAGGTCAAGTCCGTTCATATTATCCATACATATATCGGTAATTACAATATCAATTTTGTGGCTTTTAATTATAACCAATGCTTCTTCTCCGCTACTGGCTCCATATATGTTGTTAAATTGCAGTTTATCCTTTTTTAGCTTTATTATTATTCCTTCGCGAATCCACTCTTCATCATCTACTACCAATATTGATAACATAGGGATTTCTCTCCTTTAATTTAATTGACAAGTTCATAATTCGTATGCATTTGGAGGACATCCATCTCCGAATATGGCAATTTACATATAACTCTGGTACCTTCATCAGGCTTGCTGAAAACTTCAATACCATATTCTTCACCAAAGATTTTCTTAATCCTTAAATTGACATTTCTCAAGCCAATGCTTCTTTGATACCCTTCTGCCAGATTGAAGGACATGTCGTTTATCACTTTGTTTACCTCCTTAAGGTAAGCAGGTTCAATTCCGATTCCGTTATCCTCTATTGTAATAAATAAATCAGATTCTTCTGTATTTGCTGAAATGCTTATGGTCCCTCCGCTTCTACCACTGAACGCATACTTAACCGAATTTTCTATTATGGGCTGGAGCGTAAATTTTATTATTTTAGAGTTCATCAATTCCTGATTAATCTCTGTAACTATGTTAAATTTATTACTAAATCGAATATTCTGGATTTCCATATAGTTCATAACATGCTTTAAATCCTGATGCAAAGCAACACATTCACTGGAATCCTTATTAAGGATATACCTGAACATCTGCCCCAGTTTTTGGCTTATTAGCGAAATTTCACTACATTCATATATTTCAGCAATATAGTTTATCGATTCAAGTGTATTATATAAAAAGTGTGGGTTAATCTGCAATTGAAGTGCCACAAGTTCTGCATCTCTTTTTTCGAGCTTAGCTATATAATTTTGCTCAATGAGCAATTTTATCCTTTCAATACATTCTGAAAAGTACTTGTCAATTTCTCCAATCTCGTCATTCCCGGTAATTCTTTCCGTTATTTCAAGATTACCATTTTGTACTTTGATCATTTTCTTATATAACAGCTTCAGTCTCTTTGATACAACTTTTGAAAATAATATAGTTACCAACACTATTACAATCAAGACTGCAGCTGCAAGCATAAAAATTTTAACCTTTTCGTGAGAAAGGGTTTTATTTATAGAAGAGTAATGGGCGATAGAGTATATCTTCCAACCGTATTTTTGTACCTGGTAGAACATAGCAACATCTTTGTTATCAAGCATAACGCTTTTTCTTATCGGCTTTTGATTAAATACGAGCTTCTGTATCGCATTTAATTCGTTACCATAATATTTTTCATCCACCTTTGAATAAATCAATTTATTATCCTTGTCAAATATATATATACTATTATTTTCATCTGATGTTTCCAAATGATTTGATTGAAATAACGAATCTATTAGAATGTCCACTTTTAGTATACCTATTTTATTCAAATTTTCACGGCTGATAATCGGGTAAACGAATGAAGTAATACGCTTATTCAATCCGGGTACTGAATATTGAAAAGTCGACATTCTATTTTTTTTTAAATCAATCTTGTCAAACCACGCTTCATCTTTTAAAGCGCTGATATTTGATATGTTCTGTCCATCGGATGGAAAATTCGGATCCATTGAATATATTAATATTTTATATATTCCGTTTATTTGGCTCATTGTAAATAAGCTTGTTATATTTTTTGAAATTGAATTAGTCAACAAATATACATCTGGTTGCGTCCATTTTTCAGGTTCACTTAAAGCTTTCTGTACAGAAGTACTAAGATATATACCTTGTATTACACTTTCATATAGATCTAATTTAAATTTAATACCTTCAATATATTTATCAAAAATACGTTCATTGTTGCTAATCAATTCTTTCTCAACCATTTTGTATGTTTGCCTGTATGACACAATGGTATAAGTTAAAACCGGCAACATTCCAATAAGTATTATAAATACCATTAATTTGTAATACATTTTTATATTGGTACTAGTATTAATGATTTTTCTCATTACCTTTTTAATCATCGATATGCCCCATTAGTAAATATATGAAAAATATACACATTTTTTTTGAAAATTATTGACTATTTTCTATAATTTTATTTTACATTAATGAATATCCTTTGTCCATATATAACGAATTACTCAAAGAATTATACAATTACAATCAAAGAATTATCCATTTTGCCACACCGGCCAAGAAACTATACTAAGATGTGTAAGGCGATTCTATAAAATGAACTCCTAATGCGGCATTTAATTAGAGGAATCAACGCACGTATTTCAACAGGAATTATTTGCAGAATAGTTTTAATAAGGGGGATAATTAATGAAAAGTAGCGTAGTAGAGACACAGAAAGCAATACTTCCTAAGAAAAATAGCTTATGGAAAACAATTTATCGTTACAGAGTATTATATATTTTTTTACTACCAGCAATAGTATGGTTTGCTGTATTTGGATATATTCCTATGTACGCACTGACCATTGCTTTTAAGGATTACAGCTTTAAACTTGGATTTTTACACAGTCCTTGGGCTGGTCTTAAATATGTTAAAGACTTTTTTGGATATTATGATTTTTGGAATTTGATAAGAAATTCATTTTTTATTAGCATTATTAAGATTATTTTCTCGTTTCCGGCACCTATTATTTTAGCATTAATGTTAAATGAAGTTAGAACGAAAAAATTCAAAAGTATTGTTCAGACTGTATCGTATTTACCATACTTTGTATCATGGGCAGTTGTTGGAACTATGTTTATAAAAATGCTATCTCCTAGTGGTGGAATAATAAATGAAGTACTTATAAACCTTGGCATTTTTAAAGAATCATATTATTTTCTGGCAGAGCCTAAGTTCTTCTATATCACAGTAGTATTCACCGAAATCTGGAAAAATGTCGGTTACGGCTCCATAATATATCTGGCGGCACTAAGTGGAATAGACCCGAGCCTATATGAAGCTGCTGCCATAGATGGTGCAGGCAAATGGAAACAGCTGAAGTACATTACCTTGCCGGGTATTAAGTTTGTTATAGGTCTTAGCCTTATATTGAGTATGGGAGGCTTGTTAAAGGCTGGATTTGAACAGGTATTAATCTTTCAGACACCACCTACAATACCATATTCTGAGGTTCTTGAAACTTATTCTGTAAGGAAGGCATTCCTTGAAGGAAATTTCAGCTATGCCACCTTGGTCACGTTGTTCCAGAATACCGTATGTCTTGTGTTTATAGTAATAACAAATTATACTGTTAAAAAAATTTCAGATGTATCGGTTTGGTAAAGGATAAAGGGGGAGATAAGATGGTTACAAGAGAATCAGCAGGAGAAAAGGTATTCAAAGTTTTTAATTATATACTACTTACAATATTTGCACTATCAACTCTATATCCGTTTCATGAAGCTCTAATAAAGTCTCTTAATGATGGCTGGGACGCTATGAAAGGAGGATTGTATTTACTTCCGAGAGTATGGACACTGGATAACTATAAAAAGGCATTTGAGGATACTATAATTTTTAATGCTTTTGGCGTTTCGATATTCCGTACTGTAGTTGGAACCACGATAAACGTAGTTTTAACCGGAATGGCTGCTTATGCATTAGCTAGAAAAGATCTGCCGGGAAAGCGTTTTATAACATTCTTCTTCTTCCTTACAACAATTTTTTACGGGGGCATGATACCTACTTATCTGTTGCTTAGAACGTTACACCTGACAGGAAACATTTGGGTATATATTCTACCTAACATATTTGCCTTTATATATATAGTATTCATGCGTTCATACTTTGAAACCTTACCTGATGAACTGCGTGAGTCTGCAACCTTGGATGGCTGCGGTGAGCTTAGGATGTTCTTGCAAATATATGTACCATTGTCTTTACCTATGATTGCGACAATTACACTTTTCTATGGCGTGGGACATTGGAATGATTGGTTTTTTGGTGCTTACTATATAAATAAACCTAGCCTGAAGCCAGCTGCGACAGTACTTTATGAAAAGCTTAGCCAGATGACTTACCAACAGGCAGTATCCAGACCGGGTACTCAAGTTCAAGTAAATATAACCAGACCGGGAGCTACAACACCCGATTCAGTAAGGATGGCTTTTCTGATGGTTATTACCCTTCCAATTGTTTGTATATACCCATTTTTACAGAAGTATTTTGTAAAAGGTATTACCCTTGGTGCAGTAAAGCAGTAATAGTTTACGGTTATTATATCCTGGAGGCAGTTTTATACATTGCTTCCAGCGTTAATATCAATATAATAAATTATTATAGGAGGATGAAACATGCAAAGATTTAAAAAAGGCTTATGTGGGTTGGTTTCATTAGCATTAGTTGTTACAATGTTTGCTGGTTGTGGCAAAAAAGAAGAACCAGCAAGCACATCAACAGTTAGTGAAGTTAGCAGCACTTCTGCACCGGTAGATAGTGCTAAGGCAAAAGAAAAAACAGAGGTTAGAGTTTTAGATTGCTGGAATGGATCAAGTCAGGATGCAGCAAATGATATGCAGAATAATGCAGTTGCTAAGAAGATTTTTGAGGAAACAAATGTTGTTTTCAATTTTGAGTATGCAACTACAAATGAAACAGAAAAACTGAATATGTTATTCGCAGCAGGAGATCTTCCATACGATTTGGTCTTTGCACCTTACTGGGGCGGAGAAGGAAATGAAACCGGCGCTATTAAGAAGGCAGCAGTTGATGGACTTGTTAAACCTCTTGAAGATATGATTGAGAAGTATGGCGAAAATATTAAGCCGGCTCTTTCCACAAATCTTAAAGCATCCTTTATAAAAGAAGATTTAAATCCAGAAAAATTCAATGGTCATACCTATGTTGTTCCTTATGAAACACATGCAACACTTCAGGATTACAGAAATGAAGGAATGGGTCTGTGGGCACGTAAGGATATAATGGAGAAGTTGGGTTGGAAGCAGGAAGATTTCAATAGTTCAGACAAAGTCGCTGAGTATCTGAAGGCAGTAAAGGTTAAAGTAGACGCTGGAGAAATAAAAGATGCAGTTGGAAAACCGGTAATACCAGCGGGTACATGGTCAAATGGATGGGAAGCACAACAGTTTGCTAAGTCTTGGAAAGATAACTCGACGGCTGGTTTCTATGTTTGGGAAGGAACTACTTATTGTTTCCATAGAGGTCCTCTCTTTGAAAAGCAAATACTGTTTGTAAGACAGCTTGTAGCTGATGGCTTGTTTGATAAAGAAGCATTCTCACAAAATGATACAATAGCTAAGGAAAAAATGGCAGTTGGTAAATATGCAATGGTTCCTGCACATTACTATCATATGAGAGATAATCTAGGTAACACGTTGTATAAAGAACATCCTGAAATGACTTATGTTCCAGTTGGACCAATTCCAAATGCTTACGGTGAAATTGGTGAAAAGAGAGTTACAGATAAGGGTGGCTCACCAGTATGGTTCATTCCTAACAGCACTAGCGATGATGTTGCTAAGGCAACTATATATGCAATCAACTGGTTGAACAGCAAAGAAGGAAAGGTACTACCATTCTATGGTGTTGAAGGCACTAATTTTGATTATGCAGATAATAAGCCAGTAATGAAAGATGAGTTTGTTGCAAAGGCACAGGCTGGTACTCTAGCTAAGGATACAGGTATTCAAGGTTCATACAGGAAGTTTGTTTCATTGAGACCATTTATGAGCGAATGGGGTGAATTTACTCCTGGAGATGCAAAATCTGCTGGTGATATCTATAAGTATGCTGTAGAAAAAATGAATCCATTTATTCAAATTCCTGCAGGTAAAGATGCATTCTCAGCATGTAGAGAGGATTTTGCGGCAGCAGATAAAGAAACTTTTGATAAAGTTAAAGCTGTATGGTGGGATAAATTATGGGGCGAACTTGACACTACACTTAAGCAGAGAGCTTATCTTGCTAAGACAGAAGCGGATGCTAAGAAGATTATAACAGACGTTAATGATCAAATGGTTAAAGCCGGTATAGAAAAGATGGAAAAATTCTTGACTGATCACCAGAAAGATTTGAATATCATATTCTAATACTAAAAGTGAATTTGTAAAATAATTAAGATAAAGCAGTGCAGTTTCATTATGGGATTGCACTGCTTTGTTGTGAAATTTTTGTGATTCCTGGTAAGTATTTTACCAAGTGAATTTTTAATTACAACTTGCTAGAAAAAGTACAAAAAATGCAAAATATTTTCAATACATAAGTTAGCATATATAATAAAATGACCTTAAAGAAAAATATTAGGGGGGAATTCTGATATGGGTATATTAAATGATATTTCAGATAATCTGCAAATTGGTAAAGCTAAGCTGGTAAAGGAACTGGTTCAGCAGGCTATAGCAGATGGTATTAGTGCAGAGTCTATTTTAAAAGAAGGCCTATTACATGGAATGGGAATCATCGGAGAGAAATTTAAAAGAGATGAAGTGTATGTACCGGATGTTCTGATAGCAGCAAGAGCAATGAATGCAGGGACTGAAATTCTTAAGCCACTTCTTGCATCCAGTGGTGTAAAATCAGCAGGAAAAGTGGTATTAGGTACGGTATCCGGTGACTTGCACGACATAGGTAAAAACTTGGTAAGAATGATGATGGAAGGAAAAGGTCTTGAAGTTATTGATTTAGGTGTGGATGTTCCATCTGAAAAATTTGTTGAAACCGCAATAAATGAAAATGCTCAAATAATAGCATGTTCAGCTCTTTTGACAACTACAATGACCGGAATTGAAGATGTAGTCAAAGCTGCAGAGAAGGCTGGAATCCGTGATAAAATTACAATAATGATTGGCGGAGCACCTGTGACACAAAGCTTTTGCGAAAAAGTTTCTGCCGATATTTATACATCAGATGCAGCATCAGCTGCTGAAGAGGCAGCTAAAGTCTGCGGAGCAAACTAATAGTCTTAGATAAAAATATAGAGATGGAACTCTGAGAATAATCTTGGAGTTCCTTTTTGTAGTTAGTGTTCTTTATTATATAAAAAAATTAACGTATAATATTCTATATAGTAATTTAATTCGAGCTTATTAAGGTGGGATGAATTATGAGAGAGCTTTTTAAAGATACAACTGAAAATGTGTTTGATTTAGCAAAAGCCAAAAAAAACCTGAAGGCATATAGTAAGTCTACCGGAGTAGAAAGCTTTATCATTGATTCGAAAGGTAACTTTGTATATAGTTACAGCCAAAATTCCGAGATGTGCGGTTTGTGTAAAAAAATTCAACACACTGGGGACAGAAAAACAGACTGCGCTAGTGTTCACCTTTATGGAAGTTATCAGGCAGAGAGATTTGGAGGGAAATATGTTTATTTCTGTCCCATGGGATTTGTACATTGGGCATCGCCGCTTACCATAAATGATACATTTATTGGTGCATGTATTGGCGGACCGGTTTTAATGGTAGATCCTGATGAGTTCATGTTAAATGATATTATAAAAGAAAATGGGCTAAGTGATGATCAAGTCAATGAAATGAATGAATATATTAACAATGTCTCTGTAATAGAGCCTGAAAGAGTAAATAATTTATCAGAGCTGCTTTCGATTGTTGCAGATAGTATTTCTGAGCAGAAGAGTTTAAAGAATGAGAAAAAAAATCAGTCAGATGAGCTCCAGTCAAATATATCTCAATGGATACACTACATGAAATCTATTGATGACAAAGATAATACCTATTCAAATTATCCGTTTGAAAAGGAAAAGGCATTGCTCTCTAAAATTGCAATTGGTGATAAGCATGAATCCCAAAAGATACTAAATGAGATATTGGGCTATATATTTTTTTCATCAGGCAGCGATTTTAATATTATCAGAGCCAGAATTCTTGAATTGATAGTTTTACTTTCAAGAGCTGCTGTAGAGGGCGGTGCAGATGTTGAAGAAATATTCGGCTTGAATTTTAAATATCTCTCTGAAATATATCAGTATAAAACTACTGAAGATCTTACTTATTGGCTATCAAGGATTATGGCCAGATTTACCGACTGTGTTTTCAATCTGGCGGATATAAGGCACAAGGATACTATATATAAGGCTGTTGACTATATTAAAAGGCATTATATAGAACCAATAACACTTGATGATGTGGCAAACCATGTTTACCTGAATCCATCATATTTCAGTAAAATATTTAAAAATGAAATGAATTGTACTTTTGTATCTTATGTAAATAAAGTACGTATCAATGCCAGTAAAAGCCTTTTGGCAGACAATACTATACCTTTGTCGGATATTTCAACTCTGGCTGGCTTTGATGACCAGAGCTATTTTACAAAGGTATTTAAAAAAGAGGTCGGAATCACACCCGGAAGATATAGAGCCACTCGAGGGCAAGGATAGAAGCTATACTCGGAATAAATTGAAATATTAAACAGAGGTGACACATGAATCTAAAAACACTTTGCAATAAAATTCTCCTCCCGCAACCCGCTATAGAGTCTGTTATTGGTTATTCGCTAAATG
>CAYQCA010000048.1:14988-19779 GCA_964415835.1 uncultured Clostridium sp.
GGTATAAAGACCAAGACCATTCTTATAGCGCCTACTACCTGAGCAAATATATATATAATTAAGTTTTCCCTTTCTAACACGTGTTTCAATGGGGCAAATGCGTCCTCAAGAACTGCTTTTGCCTTGTTATATTTTACCGTCTTCATGATAATTGTTCAATAATATATATTCCTATATTTTAGTACACTGTATCCTTTAGAATTTGACTTTTGTAATTAACCGTTATATACGTTAAAATAAAAGAAATTAAAGTAAATCATATTGTTTTATTACTGTTAGTCAAATATATTTATATTTAGAATTTTAGAGAGGTGAACTTATGGGGGACAATCGAATAATTTGGCGTAATTCGCTCTTCACCAGAATGGTGGTTATTTTTCTATTGATTATGATTCCTTTTTATATTTTAGGAATGCAGATTTTCAGGTCCGGCAGGGATATGCTGTCCAAGGAAATTTCAAATTCGATGCAATCTCAGGTGAACTTTTATCTCAATAATCTCACTGAGGACCTAAAGCATGTGAGAAAACTTCAGTTTGATTGCTTTGGGGATGAGGACTTAAACAATCTTGCCAATGCGGCAGAGATGATGACTGATTATGAAAAGACAAAGGCTATCACAAGACTTCAACAGCGGTTGACCACGATAAAAAACAGCTCTGTATACATACAAAATGTCAGTGTACTTATTCCGCCGATTAACCGGACGATAAATGCCGTCGGGAACAATATCGTGAGTATTGCAGATGTAAATACGGAAGAGTATAATATGCTGAGAGCTACCGGGGAGGTTCCGGATTCTCAGATTATTTACTGGAACAATCGCATTTTCATGAGTGCGATTCTCCCATCTCAATACAGCAGTCAAAGTCCGCCGGCTTTTGTTATTGAAGTCGAATTGTCAAAGAGTGCCTTAAAGAGTGCGCTTATACAATCTGATATCACCAAAGGTGTCAGAGCAATGCTGATACACCCAACTCAGAAATTTGCAATAACCGGCGATATAGAGGCCAAAACCTCAAAGGATTTATGGGAACTCATCAGCCGAGACATGGAGGAAATAACCAATAACCCCGGATTGGTAACTTTTGAGGGGGAAAAATATTTTGTGACATCTGCCACATCGGAGTATTTAGGATTTGTACTATCCAGGTATATACCCGAGGCAGTGGTCTTTAAGCCCTTACAAAAATATCAACTATGGTTTTGGTCTTTTTCAATACTTGCCGCTGTCGTATTGGTCTTTTATTTACTTTCGACCTATAAGTTTATTGACCAGGTATATAAGCAAAAAAACCTTGCGCAGAAAGCTGAACTAAAACAGCTGCAATCCCAAATAAATCCGCATTTTCTCTACAACAGCTTTTTTATTCTGCAGAGAAGGATAAGTAAGGGAGATTATGAAAATGCTGAAATCTTTTCGGAAAACCTTGGCAATTATTTTAAATTTATAACGCGCAGTGCATCAGATGAAGTCATGCTGGTAAATGAAGTAGAGCACGCAAGAATTTATGCCGATATTCAGGCGATGCGTTTCTCAAACCGCATTAAGGTGGAGTTTGAAGAATTGCCTGCTGCTTATGAAAGCTTAATGATACCCAGACTGATTATACAGCCTCTTATTGAAAATGCCTTTGAACACGGACTGGAAGATAAGGAAAATGATGGTTTGCTCAGAATTACTTTTCAAGAGTCGAAAAATGGAATTATAATTGTAATTGAAGATAATGGAGACAGGCTTAAGGATTCCGAAATTGAGGAACTCAAGAGTGTACTTGATGACAAAAAAGAGAGTTATGAGACGACCGGAATCATAAACATTCACAAACGCATTCGGCTGTTTTTAGGGGAGAAAAGCGGAGTAACTGCTTCTCGCGGAACGCTGGGCGGATTAAAGGTGGAGATTTGTATAGAGCCTGTAAAACAGGCTCTCTGAAAAAGGAGAAACGGTAAATGTATAGAATACTGATTGTTGACGATGAGCCTGAAGTAACGGAAAACCTTTACGAGCTTTTAATGAGTGCAGATTTTAATCAACTGGATATCGTAAAGACATACTCAAGCAGGGAAGCGCTCTCCATTGCCAATTCAATGAAAATTGATATTTTGCTGACCGATATACGCATGCCCGGAGTGAATGGTCTTCAACTGGCTGAAACAGCGAAAAACAACTGGCCCAAATGCAGAATTATATTTCTTACCGGATATAATGAATTTGACTATGCATATGCCGCCATTAAAGTTGATTGTGATGACTATATACTTAAAACGGCAAGTAACAGAGAAATCATTCAAACCATTAAAGATGCAGTCGATCGATTGGATAAAAGTCTTCAGGACGAACAGTTAATGGCCAGGACAAAGGAGCAAATGCAGATGCTGATGCCCTGGCTGCAGAAGGAATATATGCTGAATATCATTGAGGGAGAGCTGAAACCGTCAGAAATAGTTCAGGAGAGGTTTAATGAACTTGAAATAGCGTTGGATATGAATTCAAGGATATTTTTGATTCTGGGGAGAGTGGATGAACTGCTCGATAAGAGGATGGGCAACGAATATATGATAGCGATTCGGCTGATTGCAGAGGAAGCTTTCTCGCAGTATCCAAATAAAATTCTGATTGAGTATGACAGTACAAGCTTTATTTGTCTAATCCAAGATGACCCAAAGGCTGATAATAATGGCGATGTTGCCATTAGCAATTGTAACATTGCCATTATTAAAGGAGCTGCCGAAACAATGCAGAATATTTGCCATAAGTCCTTAAACACAACGATTTCTTTGGTGCTTTGCAGTGAGTCGGTAGAGTTGAAAAGAATAGCTGAAAGGTTTTCACAATTGAAGAAAATACTTGACTTTAGCTCCGGGATCGGAAGGGAAGCGTTCTTAACCGACAAAAGCTTTTTAAATGGCGTTTTTGACAAAATTAATACATTTGAAAATAATTTAATGAAAGAGGAAATGCCTAATTTACGCAATGTAAATACTCTTGTAAATTATCTTGACAGAGGCATGAGCGCGGAATATTTTCAGTTGTTATCGGAGATATTGGCATGTTTAAAAGATATAAAAAGCAAAAATAATTTTCTGGCACTGGAAATATATTATACGGTATCAAGCAGCTTATTATCCTATATAAACCGTTGGAAAATAGCGGACAGTATTGCCTTTAAAATAGGCCTTTATAAGCTTACACGAGTGGATGAGCATGAGACGTGGAATGATGCAGTAAAATATATTATTGCAATTTCAAAAGAAATCTTTGATACGCAGAAAAGCGAGCAGGCTCATGTCGCCGCTACTTCAGTAAAATATGTTCAGCAGTATATTCTTAATCATATCAGTGAAGACCTTTCACTTACCAGGCTTGCAGACCTGGTGTATTTAAACCCTTCTTATTTGTCAAGGCTGTTCAAGCAAGTCACAGGAATGAATGTATCAGAGTACTTGGTTGAAGCAAGGATTGAAAAGTCAAAGGCGCTGCTGATACAAACTGACCTGAAGGTACATGAGCTTGCAGCAGCCATAGGCTTTGAGTCGCCTACCTATTTCGGGCGTATATTCAAAAAAGCAACGAATATGACCCCGCAGGAATATCGGGAGCTGAATTTTAAGAGGTAAATATAAGTTGCAAATGTAAAAATGTTAAGATTTCATTATTTTTTCATACTCATTATAATTTAGATATGAGGCCTCAAGAAATTTAAAGACGAAACTATAGGAGGAAGTTCTATGATTAGTTCGAAACTAAGAAAGCTTGTATCTGCTCTTTTGATTGCCGGTTTTACAATATCTATAAGCGCTTGTGGCAATACTGATAATTCAAATTCAAGTGCTTCATCTTCAAGTGCTTCATCAACGCCGGTGGTATCCACGACATCTTCAGCACAGGAAACTCAAGCCGCACCGCCTGATCCATTTGGTAAATATGAAACAACAATCACCTTGAGGTCTGTAAAAGAGCTGCCAAGTAATGTGTCCTATCCCGAAGGTCAGGATATCAATAATAATATGTGGACACAGGAAGTTAAGGATAAGCTTGGGATCGAAGTAAAATACGATTGGACTACCGATTGGACCCAATACAAGACAAAATTGAATGTTACCATCGCATCGGGAGATATTCCGGACTTCTTCTCCGCTCCTGCTGATATATTTACACAGATGGCAAAGTCCGGGAAGCTGGCTGATTTGGGCGAGGTTTATGAGCAGTATGCTACACCTGAACTGAAAGCAACAAGAGATGCTTTTCCTGA
Source organism: uncultured Clostridium sp. (assembly GCA_964415835.1). GTDB lineage: Bacteria > Bacillota > Clostridia > Acetivibrionales > DSM-1351 > Ruminiclostridium. Next base: position 19,245 of record CAYQCA010000048.1, read on the forward strand.
AGGCTTTGAATCAGCCCAAATTGGTGGTAAAATGCTGGCTCTTTCCGACCAGGGATTTGGTTTGATATCCATGCCCAAGGTGGTTTGGATAAGAGATGACTGGATGAAAAAATACAATCTGTCAGCACCGCAGTCCATGGCTGATATAGTCAAAATGGCGGAAACTTTTACGTCAGGGAAGCCTGATGGGCAAAAGGATACCTATGGAATGGCCATCTATAAAGATCTTTATGGCTCTTTTGATTGCATTGAAGGAATTTCCAATGCTTATCATGCATATCCGACCATATGGGTTAAGGACGCAGCCGGAAAGATTGGATACGGCTCAATACAGCCTGAAATGAAGAATACACTGAGTGCACTGAGTGAATGGTACAAGAAAGGCCTAATCAGCAAAGAGTTTGGTGTGAAGGATGCCACCAAAGTGAATGAGGATATTGTCAGTGGAAAAGTTGGTATTATGTTTGGTGAGAATTGGTGCGGAATGTGGCCTATAGCAGATCTTGTAAAAAAAGATGTGAACAAGATTTTCAAA
>CAYQCA010000049.1:0-19732 GCA_964415835.1 uncultured Clostridium sp.
GGTGAATTCTTCAATTAATACAACTTAGATTACCAGTGATATAAATGGATTATTACGGATATTGATGCTCAAAACCGCCTGTGCTATACTCCAGTTAAAATTACGAAGACGGTAGGTGTTTCATGTTCGGAGAAATTTTTAGATTCAAGGATTTTAAATCAAAAAGAATATCAAGCTATGATAAAACAGGTGGAAACCAGGATTTTATCAAGTTTTTGCCTGGTGAGACAAAAACCATCGCAGAAATAAAGGGAGCCGGAATAATCAAACATGTCTGGATGACAATAAACTGCAGTGATCCCATGTTCGGGAGGAATATTATTCTCCGCATGTACTGGGACGGAGAGCTGAATCCAAGCGTCGAGAGTCCCATAGGAGATTTTTTTGGACAGGGCTGGGGAGAGAACTATAATTTTGCTTCTCTAACCATTGCTGCTGCTCCGGCTCAGGGTAAGGCTTTAAACAGCTACTTTCCCATGCCGTTTGGTTCCGGAGCGCTTATTACAATAGAAAACCAATCCGACTTCGCAATAGATGGCTTTTTCTATAATGTTGATTATGAGGAGCATAAAAGCATTGCTCCTGATGCGGCAAGATTCCATGCCTGGTGGAACCGTAAAATAACAGCCCCTGAAAAGGATATGGAAAATGAATGGGCTATATTCGAAGAGGATTATAAAAATCCGGGTGTCACAGGCAACTATGTATTTGCAGAAATTGAGGGCAGAGGCTCGTTTGTCGGCATCAACTATTTTGTAGACAACCCGGGTCCAATGTGGTACGGCGAAGGAGACGACATGTGGCTGATTGACGGTGAGGTCTGGCCAGGTTCTCTTCACGGTACCGGTACTGAGGACTTTTTTAATTGTGCCTGGTGTCCGGCTGAGATCTATCAACATCCGTATTTCGGATATGCCCGCGTTACAAACAAGCTGGGATGGATGGGCAAGACCCATTGTTACCGGTTCTTTATACAGGATCCCATTTATTTTGAAAAATCACTACATGCAAGCATCGAGCATGGACATGGAAATAATCTGACCCTGGACATTGCTACCGTTGCCTACTGGTACCAGGATGAGCCTCACAAGCCGTACCCCGCTATTGCTGACAAGATTAAAAGGCAAAACCTACCTGAGATATGGGTAACCGATATCCACCGCTGGCGGCATGCGTGGAGGGAAACGATGGGCAAGGGCAAGCTTTGGGGAAATGAGAAGCCTGAAGGAGGAAAAGATGAAAGCTACTGATATACTGAATCATTTTTTATCACTGGCGCACTGGGTTAACCGGAGCTCAACCGTTGACAGAATTATTGTAGGAGATCCTGAAAAGGAAGTAAAAAAGGTACTTGTCACGTGGATGAGCACGATGGATGCAGTTAAATATGCAGTTGCTCAAGGTTACGATATGATTATGACCCATGAACCCACGTTCTGGATACATTCCACTGAGCTGGAGACGATGGCAGTGTGGGAAGCAGGACATATTAAGAAAAAAGCGGCGGACGAAAAGAAAAGACTGATTGAAGAAAATGGTATTGTAGTGTTGCGCAATCATGATGTATGGGACAGAATGCCCTATATCGGGATACCATGGGCACTTGCGGACTATTTGGGCTTTGAAGGCAAACCCTCTGAAATTGGTGAGAATGGTTTTCAGCACAGATATGATATCAAGCCTGCCGCATTTGGTCAATTTGCCAGCAGAGTTGCAGCCAGCACGGCTTTGTTGGGAGAGCCGCAAATACAGGTCTTTGGTGACCTTGATAAGGAAGTATCAAGCATCGGTATTGGAACAGGCTGTTGCTGCAAACTGGAGGCTTTCCTCGAAATGGGATGTGATGCAGCAATAGTGTGTGATGACGGGCTCTGGTACTGGCAGGATATTACGTGGGCACTGGAAGCAGGATATCCGTTGATCCGCATCAACCATGGAACCTCGGAAGAGCCGGGTATGGAAACCCTTGCAGCATATATCAACGGGCAAATGAATGATATAAGTGCAAAGTATTTTCCTCATTCATCAGGAATTAAAATTGTCGGTTAATCAAAAGTAATAAGCTCAATTGAAAGGAATAAGTTAAATGGAAAACAAATACGGCTATTTTAATAAGGACGGCAACGAATTTATAATAACAAATCCTGCGACCCCAAGGGCTTTTGATAATTTCCTCTGGAACCGGTCACTATTTTCAAACATTCAGCAAACAGGTGTGGGTTATTGTGACTACCAGGTGAAAGGTAATGAAGCTGTGCAGCTTCTTACAGGTAATGGCAGAGTTTGTGATTTTGACATATTTGGGCGAGATAGCTTGATGAGCCGGTTGGTTTATATCAGGGACAATGAATCAGGTGAATTCTGGAATGTGAACTGGGAGCCCGTTAAAAAGAAATATGACAGGTATAACTGTGTTCACGGTCTGGGATATACGGTGATTCAAAACGAAACTTGTGCAATTGCATCGGAATTCAGGGTGTTCGTCCCTGAAGGAGAAGATCCTGTAGAGCTCTGGACGTTGAAAACAACTAATATATCCGGCAAGAAGCGGGATATAGCGCTCTTTATATATAATCAATTTCAATTCAGATACAAATGGGGCTTTGACAGTTACGGCGATATGCTTTTTCGGTCGGTAAGGCTAAGCAGGGAGCAAAATGCGGTAGTAGCAGAGAAACATCCTCACAGAAAGCCCCATGATTACCTAACCGGTTTTATGACATCAGATGAATATATTAAGGCCTTTGACGGCACCAGAGATGCCTTCGTAGGCATGTACAACACACTTCAGGAGCCAATGGCTGTTTTAAGGGGCTACTGTACGAATACTCCCGGGTCATCTGATGCTACAATTGGGGCGGTTCAATACGACCTAAAGCTTGAGACCGGCGAAACGAAGGAAATTTCACTAATTCTGGGCGCCACAGACAGTGAGGAAAATATATCTTTTTTCAGGGAAAAGTATCTTGGTAATTTTGAAAAATACTTCGTTTATCTAAAAGAAAGTAAAAAAGCTATGTCTGACTGCATCAGAATAAAAACTCGGGATGAGCATCTGAATTTGCTTGTAAACAGCTGGATAAAACAGCAGGTGCTATTTGGTGCTGCATGGTGCAGATGGGGCTGGAACGGATACCGGGACATAGTTCAGCATGGATACGGAGTTGCTTCCGTTGAACCGAAGAGAACAGCTGAAATTATCCGAGAAGCATTAAGATACCAATACTGCAGCGGTCTCGCACTGCGTGGCTGGAATCCGGTTGATGAAAAAGCCTATTCGGACAGCGCCTTATGGCTGGTTTTCACGCTGACAGCCTATTTGAAGGAAACAGGAAACTTTGAAATTCTGAACGAAAACATACCTTTTTATGACGGAGGCTCGGCTACAGTACTGGGGCATATTGAGAGAGCGCTTGACTTCCTCGAAAATAACAGGGGAATACATAACCTTTGCCTGATAAAATTTGGGGATTGGAATGATTCCCTTACGGCAGTGGGCAAGGAAGGGCGGGGAGAGAGTGTATGGCTCAGCGAGGCTTACGCCGAAGCGTTGTTACAGATGTCTGAGCTCTATAGCCACCTCCATTTGGAAGATAAAAGGCAGGATAGCGTCAGACGGTATCAAATAATTAAAGATGCAGTAAATGCAGCTGCCTGGGACGGCGGATGGTACAGCCGTTGTTTTGACGACAATGGAAAAGCAGTGGGTTCTGATGAAAATGTACAGGGGAAAATCTTTATTGAAGCACAGGCATGGGCTTTGATATCAGGCATAGCCGACAATGACCGGGCTGAAAAGCTTCTTGAATCCTGCGACAGTATGCTGCTTACCGGAACAGGGTACAGACTTCTGGCACCTACTTTTACAAGACGGGATGATAACATCGGACGCATCAGTTGCCTGGAACCGGGTATTTGTGAAAACGGGACCGTATATTCCCACTGTAATGCCTGGATGATGCTGGGGCTGCTGAAAATGCGTAAAGCTGAAAAAGCATACGACCTGTTCAAACGTATTACACCCGGTTATGTCAACAGTGAAAATGATCCGAAACAGGATTGCCCACCATATGTTTATGCAAACTGCTATTATGGACCGGATCATAGGAACAATGCCTTTCAGATGGAGTTTACCTGGATTACGGGATCTATTGCATGGTATAACAACCTGATAGTGAACGATTTGCTGGGAATAAAGCCAGATTACGAAGGCTTACGCATTGATCCGTGCATCCCGGCGGAATGGCAGGAATACAACATAGAGAGGAAATTCAGGAATGCTGTCTATCTGATCAATATAAAGAATCCGCAGCACCTGCAATGGGGAACGCCTGGAATAACGGTGGACGGCAGCAGGATTGACGGAAATCTCTTGCCTGTCTTCAATGACGGTATACATCATGTCGAAATTATACTGGAAGATAGTTAAATTTGACAGGTATAAAGAAAATGTAATAAAAAAGCTGGCGAGGTCATTGACCTAAAGCCAGCTAAAAGTGAATTATACCAGTTTGACTACCTCAAGCAACATGACATCATGCGGCTTGAGGTTGATTTTTTCTTCGAATCCGGTGCACTTATCCACCAGACTAATACTGCTGTTCACACCCGAATTCTTGTTGAAGATTTCGAGCTCTTCCCTTGAAGGCGAAAGCGGCGCTCCATTTCTTAACCATACATCATAAACTGAGCCGCTTTCTCTACTTAGGCAATGACGTGTCAGCTTATAACTACAGTTATCCAGAAGCCCTTCTAGCTTAAGGGTAATTTCAACAGGAATTTCAACAAAAGCACTATTTCTGCTGTAGTCTGTCAGTGCACTCCGGTCACCGGAAGCAATCTGATCAGTATAGTGGCAGTAATTCCAGAGGAGTATTTGCAATTTGCCATCTTTTTTTGAAATGAAGTAGTTCTCCCCATGGGCGATTTTTTCGTTCCCCAGGCGGGAAAGGAACCAATAGCCGTAATATGCTGCTTTCTTCAGACCTTGAGTATTTATAAGACCAAAGCCTCCGTGGAAGGGTATATCGCCGGCACCGATTTCTTCGAATACATCGGTAAAGGTCCAGAAGCCGAGTGAGTCTGCCAGACCCATGCATTTCAGGTTGTTCCGTATTATAAAAGGGGCCATGAACGCTGTATCATGAATCAGATCCCTGGGACTTGGAGAAGAGTTCCATTCTGTAAGATGGATTTCAGCACTTCTGTAGGCAGAGTTTTTTACTGCGGCATTTATCCATTTCATATCTCGGTAGGTTCTATCCGGGTCATCAAGAGTCATCACCTGCTTTCCATCCGCATCAAGGGGACTGTCGTTTGGATATGGGTGTGCAGTAATAAAATCCACCGATAAGTTCTTGGAAGTACAGAACTCAAGGAATTCTTCAAGCCAGGGTGCTTTCTTATCAATAAATCCGCAGGAGGAGGGACCGCCTACTTTAAGTAACGGGTCTATCGCTTTGATTGCAGCAGCTGTGTACTCATAAAGCCTGAAATATTCCTCCTGTGTTCCTCCCCAGAAATATTCAAGGTTAGGTTCATTCCATACTTCAAAATACCATTTGAGAACTTCGCCGTGTCCGTATCTATTAATACAATGCCTTACGGTTTCTGCCACAAGGTCAGCCCACTTTCCATAGTCCTTTGGTGGAGTTACATTACCTTTCCACCAGAAACAGGTCTGTGTTCCGGTAGCCATCACTCCGGGAGTAAAGCTCAATTCCAATATCGGTCTTATATTTACCTCAAGGAAAAAGTCCATCAAGGAATCAAAGTATTGCCAGTTGTAATATGGGGTTCCATCTTCCTTTTCGTGATATATCATCATATCATCGTGAAATATGCCGTGAAAACGTATATATTCAAACCCAATTTCACGCTGAACCTCACGAAGCTGTTTTCTCCAGTCCTCTCTAAGACCCTCGGCAGCGCGGCCGGCTGTAATAAGTTTTTTCCATAAAGGAATGATGTTTTCACCTTTTTCATTTATATTGATTGTAATTTCGGACATTCAAAAGACCTCCTGATTTGGTTATATCAGAAATTATAACAGACATACATCCATTATACAGAGCATTGATCAAACTCATATTATGAGGGATATAAATGTATTATTACGGATAAATTAACAAGTTTACATGGGTACCTGCTTTTGTTAATATTATAGTGTATAGCAGTAATTTATGGCCGGATATGGGGGAGTATATATATGAAACTTTCAAAAAGAACGGCTTGCGTTTTATATTTAATCTTTATTTTCATAATTCAATTTTCTGCCTGCACTGAAGGCTTACCGGGAGAACAGAACAATAAAGCAGTTGAGGAAGATAATAAAGGGACTATAGTTAATACCTCTTCACCGATAACCCTTGATTTTTATATCAATTACCACTGGTGGCCCAAAACAAAGGTGGAATGGGGAAACGACCTGGCATCGAAGGAAATCACCAGGATTACAGGAGTAACACTGAAAATTGAGAAACCTGCCAATAACGATGAAAGTATGACAAGGCTGAATATGATGCTTTCTACAGGAGACTTGCCGGATATTGTAATGGCGGATGATGGTGTTCTAAATAAAAAGCTTATTCAAAAGGGAATGTTTATACCGCTGAATGAAATGATAGACAAGTATGGCTCGGATATTACTGCAAATATTGGTTGGGATTATCTAAAGGAATTCTGTACCGAACAGGATGGCAATATTTATGGGCTCCCCCAGGGTGCAAATTTTAGAGATCAGATACCTGATTCCGGAGGTGGAGTTCTTGTGCTTAAAGGGCTTTATGAGCGGCTGGGAGAACCTCCGCTGAATACCCCTGAAGATGTATACAAATATCTTGTAAGTGTCAGGGACAGCGGACTTAAGACCAGGGATGGGGAAGCATATATCCCTAGCACCTTTGACTGGCCAACCCAGGACCTGTCTGGCATGTACGGAGTTCGGTTTTACTCGGTAGACAGCGGAAGCTTTATATACGGTGAGGATAATAAACTCAGGCATGTTATAAGGGTGCCTGAAATGAAGGAAATCTTCCGATTTACAAGCAGGCTGTTCAGAGAAAAGCTTATAGATCAGGAATGGCTGCTGCAGGATGAAGCCAGCGTTTTTAAAAAATTAATTTCGGGCAGAATAGCAATGTATTTTCCTACAAATGCTTTCGGTTGGCTTGATGAATACAACGACAGGTTAAAAAATTCGGCAGAAGATTCATATATGCTGGTTGAAACACCGCTGGCATCCGGCGTTGAGAATCCAAAATATAATCTTGTTAAGAAAAGTCCCTGGAGCAGGATTTATATAACTTCAGGCTGTAAGGATCCTGAACGGGCTATAAAGTTTTTGAACTGGTTATCAAGTGAAACCGGGCAATATATATCCAGAATAGGACCGGAGGGGGCTGTGTGGACCCGGGAAACCGGCGGAAAACCTGCAGTAACGTCAGAATTTGCTGAGAAGTTGGCTTCAGGACGGGATAGTGCATTAAATGAAATAGGATATTATAAATGGTGCTTCATGCAGAACAATAAATTTACTGAAAGCGCAGTAAGGGCTTTGATGATGCCCGAAGAGAGAAAAGAAAGGCAGGCCAGGGCCGATATTATTACAAAAAGCCTGTGGTATGCACCCGAACTTGAGGGATTAAAAATAGATCCGGCGTCAAAAGCTGGGATAGCAAGTACAAGAATAAATTCCTATTTTTCAAAAATGGATAGAAAAATATTTATGGCCCAGACAGATGAGGAATTTGAAAAGCTGTATTCCGCTGTCTTGCCTGAATTAAAAAAGCTTGGAATTGATGTGGTAGAGAATGAATTAAACAGCCAAATTGCAGAAAACCTGAAAAAGTAAGAAATTTTGGGAGGTGTTGCCATGTACCGGATGCTGATTGTGGAAGATGAGGAAATAGAAAGAGAAGGCTTAAGGGATCTTTTTGACTGGGAGACTATGGATATCGAGGTAGTTGGTGCGGTGGAATGCGGTGAAGATGCTATTGACTTCGCCTTTCAGAATGAAATTGATATCCTTTTTACCGATATAAAACTGACGGGTATGACCGGGCTGGAATTAGCCAAGCTGCTTATCATGCGTAATCCGGACCTAAAAGTTATAATCTCAAGCGGCTACAGGGATTTCGAATATGCCAAAACTGCAGTTGACCTTGACGCTTATGGTTATCTTTCCAAGCCTGTTGAAGTGGACGAGCTGAAAGCGGTAATTACCAAAGTATTAAATACCTGTAGACAGGAAAAGTCAGAACAACAGGAAAAGGAAAGACTGAAAAAGCTGGTTAATGAAAGTATGCCTTTTCTAAAAAGTAGCTTTTTCAATTATTTGCTGCATAATTCGCCGGGTGATAATATAATCGCAGAAAAACTGGAGTATTTCAATATACCTTTCCTGGGGGGACAATATGTTGCGCTGGCGATTGAAATAGATGATTTTGGCAACCGCACGGCCGAAGATGGACAGGATGAAGCATATGTAACCTCTTTTGAAGTACTGGAATGTATGAACAGTTATAGGGCTGATCTGCTCTTCGAGGCCTTTTATGTATCTGAAGGCAGGTTCTGCATCATTGTAAATATCCATGAAGATAAAACACGTATTCTATATGAAAAAATCCTTTCATTTGCGACCGGGCTTCAAAAAAAAATTAATGAAAAAAGCAAAATAAATATAACAATTGGTATCGGAAGATTTACAGCAAGACTGGCAGATATCAGAAGCTCATACAAAGAAGCCTGCAAGGCTGTTGAATATAAATTCTTTATGGGCTCAAACCAGATAATAAATTACCTGGATATAACCTGTGATGATAACAAAGATAGTATAATTGATATAGATGAAACAGAAAAAAAGATTCTTTCCGGTATGGAGCTCTGTGACAGGAATACACTTAATGAAGGAATAAGTATGCTCTTCTCGCACCTAAACAGCCAAAATCGTTATTCTAATGTATATATAAGGAATGTCTGCATAAATCTGCTTGCAAAGGCATCGATTACTCTTATTGAGATGCATGAAAGTTTTGATGCCATATTTGGCAAGGAAACATATGTGTGGGAAAAGATTACCCGTTTTGACAATATTTTTGACTTGCAGCAGTGGTTTAAAAATATCTTCAATGCTATTTTGGATCACCTTTCCGAGAGGAAGGAAGGCCACAATAAAAAAATCATTAAGGATATATTGAAAATTATTGAAGAGAACTATGGAAAAAACCTGACCATAATAGATATTTCCAATGAAGTTTTTTTATCGCCCAACTATATCAGCATCATCTTCAAGAGGGAAATAGGGGAAAGCTTTACCGACTTTCTTGTAAAATTCCGATTGGGAAAAGCGAAAAAAATGCTTAAGGAGACCAATCTCAAGGTTTACCAGGTCGGCAGTATGGTAGGCTACAGCAATATTTCCTACTTTTGTTCTATTTTTAAAAACTTTTATGGAGTGAGCCCGAGTGAGTATAGAGAAAAAGCTTGAAGAAAAGCCCGGAGTGTGGCAAGCGGTATATAAAAGGATCATAGACATGAAAATCAGCAGGAAACTTGCCATATCCTATCTTGCGGGTGCTGCCGCATGTATGCTGATATTAAGCTTCTTTTATTATACAAATACAAAATATTATATTGACACCCAGACGAAGGAATTGCTGCAGCAGACGCTAAACCAGGCAAAGGGCAATATAGATGACAAGGTAGTACAGTATAACTTGCTGGCTGACTCGGTGGGTCTTAATACCAATCTCCAGGACATTTTGTTTAATGAATATCCGACTCCGTCTGAGAGGCTCGATGCGCTAACCTTGATTTTTGGCTACTCGAGACCGTTAAAAAGCAGCTATAAGGATCTTTTAGGAGTAAGTCTTATAATATGCAACAGCACAATACCTGCCTTTGGGAATGAAATAATCATGTCAAGCACCGTAGAGGATGAGGAATGGTATAACGATATTATTAAAGCGAGCAACAAGACCATCTGGCTCAGTGATAATGAAACAGAGAAGTCAGGAAGGCTTGTACTTGGGCGCAAACTCAATCATACCCTTTTTGACAGCTTTCTGGGTGTTCTTCGTGTCGAATTAAATCCGGACAGCTTCTTTAATTCGCTGATGGAAGTAAGCAAAAATGGCAGAGGGTGGTTTGACATTATTGACAGTAAAGGCAACTTTATATACAAAGGAATGAATCATGAAGATGCTGAGGTTAAAAATTCGATTTACAATGAATATAAAAAGCTTCTTTTTACCGAACACAGAGATTCGGCAGTGCTCAATCTGAATGATGTACAATATATGACCTTACAGGACTCTATCGAATATACCGGCTGGAATATTATCTATACAATACCTTTAAGCAGTTTTACCGACGCAGTAAAAAAACTGCAGATAGCATCTCTGGGGTTTTTATTGCTTTGTGCTCTGCTTTTTATCGGTATTTCCTGGTCTCTGGCATCTGTTTTTACCAAAAAGATCCGGGAGCTTTCCTATTCTATGGAAAAGATTCAGACCGGACAATTTGACGTATATATCACATATCCCGGAAATGATGAAATCGGACATCTGATAGGCGGGTTTAATGTTATGGCACGGAAACTGAAGGAATTAGTGGAAGAGGTTTATACAATAAAGATAAAAGAAAAAGAATCTGAGTTGAAAGCTCTTCAGGCACAGATTAATCCTCACTTTCTCTATAATACGCTTGCCTCTATAAGTATGCTGGGCATGAGAGTGGGCGGTGAAGACATCACAAATATGTCAAATTCTCTGGCAAGGTTCTACAAGATAGCCTTGAGCAAGGGAAACAGTATAATCAGGGTCAGGGATGAAATAGAACATATAAAGGCATATATAGCTATTCAGGGCATCCGTTTTAAGAATAAAATAAATATGCAGTATGATGTGGATGAGACAGTACTAGAAGCGAATACTCTCAAGCTAATGCTGCAGCCTTTTGTTGAGAATTCCATCGGACATGGTCTGTGGAAGGATAAGAAATTCATTACGATTAGGCTTGTTGTGAGACGGGAGGAGAATCAAATTATTTGGGAAATTATTGATGACGGCATCGGTATAAGCAGAAAAAATATGGAAGAAATACTGAGATCCGATGAGAACTCCGAGCACGGTTATGGCATTGTCAATGTAGACCAGAGGATAAAGCTATACTTTGGAGATGCTTATGGAGTTAATATTTTCAGCAGGTCGGGAATCGGAACCGTAATTACGATAAATACGCCTTTTGAGGCTAATCGTGATAAAACGGAATTAGGGTAAATGATATGTATCAAATTAAAATAAGTGATTATATTAATCAATCCGAAAATATAAATATTTTCAAATATTCCACCGATGAGGTTGAACAGGTACATACCCACGAATTCCTGGAAATCGTATATATAATGAAGGGTAAAGGTCAGCATTATATAAACGGAGCCTGCTTTAACGTTAAAAAAGGAGATCTCCTTTTCATTAATTTTGACAAATCTCATTCCTTTAATCCCTGCGGCACGATGGAAATTGTCAATTGTCTCATCAGCCCAGAATTTATTGATCGGGAGCTTATCCGTTCTGAAAGTGCAGTAGAAATACTTGCCCTTACTGCTTTCGAGGACTTTGAAGGCAGAGTCGACAAGCTTATACCTATGATTAGCTTTAAGGGCAGGGAGCTGGTTGAGGTAGAAACACTGCTGGATTGTATGATAAACGAGCTCTATTCAAAAAGTACCAATTATAGAACAGCATTGAAAGGATATATGCTGGTACTGTTAACCAAGATATTCAGAGAAATGCAGAAAAAGGAAGGTATAGTGCTTCAGAAGATAAGTAAAATCACTCCGGAAATTCTGGAATATATTGAAAAAAACTTTTGTGAAAAAATCTCTCTGAGGGAGCTGGCACAAAAGTCCTTTTACAATCCATCCTATTTCAGCAGAGTTTTTAAGGGGTATTATGGTAAAAATCTTATGGATTTTATTCATGAAAAAAGAGTAAATGAAGCAATAAGACTTATGAAGGAAACCGATATGAGCATTGAGGCGATAGCCTGCAGCGTAGGATACAGTGACAGAAAACAGTTCTATAAAATATTGAGGGAATATACGGGTATGACTCCCAGTCAGATTAGAATGAAAAAGTAAAAACAGCCTACAATTTTGTAAAGTCCGACCATCGAAAAGAAAAGTGTCTTCCGATAGAATAGAGTCAAACAGAGGAAGAAGGTGTAAATAATGATATTATCTTTAAAGGAATATCGCAGCAGTGTACTGGGCTGCTGGATGGGGAAAAGCATAGGTGGAACACTGGGTGCTTCAATGGAATGGAAAAGACAGGTCAATAATGTTACTTTTTATACCCAGGAGACTGATGGAAATCCACTCCCCAATGACGATCTGGATCTGCAGCTGGTCTGGCTAAGGGCTTTAGAGGAGAAGGGCATTGATATTAATTCCGTCACTCTTGGTGAATACTGGCTTTATTATATTACGCCCCACTGGGCTGAATACGGTAATGCGAAGGCAAATATGAAATCAGGTCTTTATCCGCCTTACAGCGGAACGGAGAATAACCCTTACAAGGACAGCTGCGGAGCTTTTATCAGATCTGAAATATGGGCCTGCATTTCGCCGGGATGCCCCGAGGTGGCAGTCAAATATGCCTGCGAGGATGCAATGGTAGACCATGGCAGCGGTGAAGGAACCTATGCAGAAATATTCTGTGCTGCACTGGAAAGTGCGGCATTTCTGGTAAAGGACTTAAATATGCTTATAAATATAGGCCTTTCATATATTCCTGATGACTGCGGGATTGCACTTGCGGTCAGATTTGTTGTGGATGCATATCATGCGGGAACTCCATATCTTGAAGTGAGAGATTCACTTCTTGCCAGGTACCGGGCTCAATACATGGGGTATGCCGGAATATCCCGAGAGGACAGGGATAAAGGCTTTGCGGACGGACCTTTAGGTTGGGATGCACCGGTAAATATAGGTTATATAATAATAGGACTCCTGTATGGTGAAGGTGATTTTGAGAAATCCCTGTGCATGACAGTAAATTGTGGAGAAGATACCGACTGTACTGCAGCAACAATAGGCTCGATATACGGTATTATTCACGGTATCGAAGCCATTCCGCAGAAATGGATAAAACCCATCGGTCGCAGCATTAAGACCATGTGCCTTAACCTTGGGGAGCTTCAAGGGCAGCTGCCTTCAGATATAGACGAACTAGCCAAAAGAGTGGAAAGGGTTGCAAAGCAGGTGGCACTCAGATATATTCCTTCAATTGAGCTTTCGGAAGATGAGATTTCTGATTTGTCGGATTTTAGTGTTGATAATCTCTTCTTGCAGTCCTCTCGCGAAGACTTATATAAAGGGCTCAATTGCTGCCTGTTTAAATTCGACTTTTTCGAGGTCTCGATAAAATATTCTGAAGGACCATACAGTAAAGACAACCTGAAGGTTAGACTGATGGTGAACATAGTAAACAGGTATAAAACCCCTGAGTATCTTAATATCAAATGGTACCTGGATGAAGGGTGGTCGGTGGCTCCATCAAAGTGGGGTAAGGTATATGTCGGAGCCTGGAATGGAAATGATGTTGAGTTGGAGTTTGAATTGGCAGCGGATAAGCTCGCGGGAGGAATAAACAGGTGTGTTCTTGAGCTGACAGTTGAAGGGAGGCCTTCTGTGATGCTTATTCCGGTGTCACTGATAAATGACAGCTGCAGGAGGAAAAACTGAGCGATAAAACATTTATACGGATATAAATAGATTCAGCCGGATATTGTGACCTATATCCGGCTATTTTATACTTAAAACATAGTCCCGCAGGGTTGTGAGCCATTGTCATACTGCGGATAAAAGAGAAAAAGGGGACGATGAATATGGATAACAAATTGCCTGCAGAGGTTCAAATGCAGTTTATGAGACCGGATCAGCTTGAAGCAAGAGGAAGGGAATTTCCAGCGGTATACGTACCCTTCGGTTTGATTGAATGGCACGGAAGACATCTCCCTTTGGGGAACGATGCCTTAAAAGCCCATGCCATATTGGTAAAATGCGCTCAGATGTATGGCGGGGTGGTATATCCGCCAATTTGGTTCCATTCTTTCTTTAACCAGGACTACCTGGTGCCGGTATTCAGTGATTTCTTCGGGAGACTGAAGAAAACGGGATACAGGGTTATTATAGGAGTATCGGGCCATAATATGCAGGAGCAGATTGACATGATTGAAAAGGCCCTGGAGCCTGTAACGGCAGACAATACAGCAAGGGGGGCAGGTCTCTGGGAAATGACGTTGAGCCGTGGCGAAGAATCGGATACCGATCATGCTGCAAAATGGGAAACCTCCAACATGATGTACTTCTATCCCGAGCTGGTTGATATGGCTGCTCTAGGAGATGGCCCGCTGAACCTGGATATGAAGCCTCCTCACGGTATTGGCGGCCTGGATCCGAGACTGCATGCCAGTGCTGCTATTGGAGAGCGCAACTGCGAGCTTTGTGCACAAGCAATCGGTCAAAAGGCCAGAGAATTACTGGACTCGTTACCACCGGACTGCAGAAATTTTAACACCAAAGGCATTTTCCCGGATAATTGGTGGTTTGTTTAATATGGGAATTGGAGGATAAATAATATGAATGAAATGCAGAAACATCTTAACTTTATCAATGCGGAACTAACAGCCGGAAAGTATGAAGACCAGTACATATCAAGATTTGGCTCACACTTTTCGCTGAAATTTGATCATGAGGGAAGAGGAGTGCTGCCGGCAGGCATCGGGCCTCTCAATACCAACCAGAGTGTTTACTTTGCGGTAGATATAAATAATGAAAGATGGAGCCTCCCGCTGCAGTATGTATACTGCTTCGACAGAACCAACAAAGGGATTTCGGCTTTTGAGATAAAAAGAACGATGAACAGTTTGCTGCTTGTAAGCATGGAAAAGCATAGCGGCATTGAAATGGAGTGGGAATTCATATCCCCTTTCTATCCGCAGGATCGGAAGCTCAGTACCGCTCCGTTCTTTTATGTGATTTGCCGGCTCCGGAACATATCGGACACAGTTAAAACCGGAAAAATTTATGGTGGGCTGGAAAAACTGAAAGACCAGAAAAGAGAAGCGGAAAAAATGCTGCTGACCCAAAAGATTGATACAGCCGCAGCCTTCAGAGGTCCTGAAGCAGTACCCGGCAAGCTTCTGCACTATGAGCTTGGGCTTGCAGCTACTTCGGATAGCTGCAGCTTTGAAACGGAAACTACCGCATCGGCTATTTGGGATTGCCTCACCTTCGAATATTCACTTAAGCCCGGAGAATGCGGAGAATTCGGCTTTATACTTTCATGCTTTTTTCTGGATAAAAGCATTATCACATGTCATGGAGAAGAGTGCTCCTTCTATTACCAGAGCGAGTTTTCCTCAACAGATGACGTGATATCCTATGCCAGGAACCAAAGGGAACATATAATACAGAGGAGTATTCTTTTTGACAGTATTTTTATAAAGAGCTCAATTCCTCAGCATATAAAGGATTTCATCTGCTGGAATTTTCATATATATACCGGCTCAGCATGGTTGTTGATGCGGCAGGGCGGCAAAGTCTTCTATACTAATTATGAGGGAGGGGCAAGGTATTTTTCTACTGTAGATGTTGAGTATAATCTGGGCTTGTTTTATGCTCTTTTCTGGCCGGAACTCATAACCGACCAGCTGGAGCTATGGGAGGAGACCTATTATAAAGGGAACAGCTACAGGCCACACACCTTCGGTCCTAAGTACCGGATAATGGAACATGATATCGGTGCAGGCTTTGAAATTGATGAGCAAATGTATATTCCGGGCTCCATGCCGGTAGAGGAAAACAGTAATTTCATTCTGCTGCATTTTCTTTATTACAAGTATACAGGGGACATCAGTTTCTTTAAAAAACAAATTAATCTATGCCTTGAACTTGCTGATTATATTGTTGATTCGGATACAAATGGCAATGGTCTCCCGGATATAGGGACCAATAATACGCTGGACAGCTTCGAAGACCTGCTTAAGAATATGGAGGATCAGATTTTTCTCGGTGTAAAGGCAGGAACGGCTCTTAAAGTGCTTTGCTTGATGTTGGAGGAGCTTGAAATAACCCATTTATCCTGTGATAAATACCGGAAGCAGTATGAAAAAATATTTTCAACTATTGAAAATGAGGCATGGGCGAAGGATCATTATGTTATCACGACTTCACCAAAGAAGCCATTGGGTTGGGACCGACCGGCTCCTCTTACGACAAATGGTCTGGCTTATCTTTTCTATACCGGCTGTCCCCTGCCGATGTCTCTCGAAAGGCTCCGACAGGATATTCTCAAATCTCAACAGGACTATTCTTTATGGCCCTCGATGGGGGTGTGGCGAGATATGACGGCAATGTACCTGGGGATAATGCCTGTGTTGAAATATGATTTTCGGCCGGATTTCAGGAATGACATGTATCCGCGTTCGATAAACTCAGCAGGAATAATTCAGGCCTATGCAGGTATTGCTATTGATATACCCGGTAAAATAGTTACTATCTCCGGAACAGCAGAAGGAGTATTTCCTCTGACGCCATTCGCAGACTGGGACAAGGGTGTGGTGCCTTTTATCAGCATAACTGACGACAATATTGACATAACCAACCGGACCGAATGTATGGAAGATATCAGTATAGAGAGACTGCAAACGTTGAAATACGAGCGATAGAGGAGGTAAATATGCGGATAATCAGTCTGGACTATAAATATCAATATTAGAGCTATAAATAGATTGCTGCTAATATTGTTCAGAAAAACCTTTGATGTTAATATGAAAATGTAAAGGACATCACATAATTATCTTAAATTCTCCGGAGAAAAACAATTGAATATTTTATGTTGATTTTCAAAAATTTTTAGGGGGAAGAATTAATGAAAAGAGTTATTTCTTTAATTTTGGCATTAGTCCTTGTTTTGTCATTAGGTTTGACAGGCTGCAGCAATAAAGAAAATACTGCCGATACATCAAACACATCCGCTACAGATGCAACAGCAACAACAGTTGCTGATAAGCCGGTTATTGATCCGTTAGGAAAGTACAGTGAGCCAATTACGATAACAAATGGTAGGATCGTGCAGGCTGAACAAAAATTCCTGAGCGGCGAAAGTTATGACAACAACATATGGACAAGAGAGTTTGAAAGCGAACTGGGCATTAAGGTACAGCCTGCATGGGAATCTGCACCGGAGGCTTATGACCGTAAGCTATATCTCAGCATTTTAAGCGGTGAACTTCCCGATTTCTTCAAGGTTACCAGCCCTGCATTGCTTCAGCAGCTTGTTGCAGGAGATATGGTAGAGGATATGACAGAAATTGCTGCTAATTGGAGAACCCCTTTTGTTAAAGAAGTTATGGAGGCTGGAAAAGGTCTGGCTGAGCAGCAGTGCTCCATTAATGGTAGGCTCTATGCTTATCCTACTGGTGCCGTTGTACCTGAAGGAGAGTCCTTTGTCTATATCAGGGATGACCTGAGAAAAGAGCTTGGGTTTGCGGAACCACAGACAATGGAAGACCTGCTTGCTCTGGGAAAGGCTATGGTTGAGAGCGGTAAAGTAAAACAGGCATTTGCTATTGGCAATACCCCAATAGGTGAGTCCTGGATGAATCTGATTGGTTTCTTTAATGCCTATGACGCTTTTCCACGCATGTGGATTGAAAAGGACGGCAAGCTTGTATACGGAAGTGTACAGCCTGAAATGAAGAATGCTCTGATGGTTTTGAAACAGGCCTATGCTGATGGCTTGATAAACAAGGAATTTGTGGCTAAAGACCATAAAACTGCAGGTCAGGATATGGTAAACGGAATTGCAGGTATCTGCTTTGGACAGTTCTGGATCAACGGCTGGCCCCTTCCCGATGCCTGGACAAACAACAAATTTGATATAAGGGGATATGCAATACCTTTTTCAACCTCAGCTTCAGTAAAAAAAGTTCAGGGTACAGCAGTTGCATTAACAAGCAACTCGGCTACCTACTGTGTAAGGAAAGGCTATGAACACCCGGAAGCTGTCGCAAAAATGAGCAATTACTTTGTTGAAAAAGGATATGGCGCAACTGCAGAACCCAAAAAATACAGAACCGACGGAGAAATAAGCGTATTCACGATATCACCGGTTCAAGGTTCAGGAGCTCCATATATAAATGTTGCCATTCATAAAGCGGTCACAGAGGCGATAGACAAAAAAGACCCGAGTCTGGTTGAAAAGGATGCACAGCAAAGGGAAGCTTACGATAGAATTCAGAAATATTTTAGCGGTACTTTTGAAACAGGCGACTTCAGAGATTACAAGTTCTTCTATGGACCTAAGTCGATTTTCGGAATCGAAGATATATATATAAAGAATGGGCAAATCTTATCTGATGGGTTCTATGGCGCGGAAACAGCTGAAATGGCGAAAAACAGGGAAAGCTTCAGGACTATGGAAGAGAAGATGGTTCTTGATGTAATCTCAGGCACAAAGGATATCAGTGAGTTTGATAAGTTTGTCTCCGACTGGAATGCACAGGGTGGAGAAGTTATTACCGCTGAGGTAAATAGCTGGAAGCAAAAAAATGCAAAATAACGAGGCAAAACTGATGTAAAGTGGAACAGGCGGGGTACACCGGGCAGTGTTCCGGGTACCCCACCTTACAACATTTGAAGAGGGCGTGACCTAATGGAAAATAAAATTGTTATTGCAACAGACTACACAATAAGAAAAAAAAGACATAATATATCACTTTATATAATGATAGCTCTTCCTGTGCTGTTGACTATTATTTATGCGTATCTGCCTTTAGGAGGCTTGGTAATTGCTTTCAAGGATTTTCAAGTGTCAAAAGGAATTTTCGGTTCCAGATTCACCGGTCTGGAGAACTTTATATATCTTTTCAATTATTCTAATTTCTGGCAAACTGTATTTAATACCTTCTATATTTCGATAATGAAGCTAAGCCTTCAAATGATTATTCCGCTAGTTGTGGCTTTGCTGATGAATGAAATTGCAAATTCAAAATTCAGGACTTCAATTCAGACGATGGTATACCTTCCTCACTTTATTTCATGGGTAATTGTAGCAGGAATGATTAGGGAATTATTGTCGATGGACGGATCTGTAAATTATATTCTGGAATCCTTTGGCATGGAACCGGTCATGTTTTTGGTTGACAAGACACTATTCCCATTTATTATAGTGTTGTCGGATGCATGGAAATCCTTTGGTTTCGATACTATCATGATAATGGCTGCACTTACGCAGATTGATCCAAACTTGTATGAGGCTGCCACGATGGATGGTGCAGGCCGTTGGAAAAAAATACTTCATATTACCATACCGGGGATAATGCCAATAATTGTTCTGGTTTTTGTATTAAAACTGGGCGGCATTGTTCAGAACGCCGGATTCGACCAGGTAGTAAATCTTTACTCGCCAACGGTTTATGAGACCGGCGACATCCTGGATACTCTGACTTACAGACTGGCTTTTGATCCCCAATCCAATGCTCTCCCCAGATATGATCTGGCAACAGCGGTGGGGCTTATGAGATCTGTAGTTTCATTTGTACTTGTGTCGGTATCATATTATGTTGCACACAAGGTGGCAGACTATAGAATATTTTAACGGGGGTTTTCACATGTTATCAAATAAACGGAAAATAAATGCCTTTGATGCCTTTAATCATATAT
>CAYQCA010000050.1:0-5525 GCA_964415835.1 uncultured Clostridium sp.
GATGCCACATATTTCGAGAATTTGCCGGTTCAAATACCCGCAGATGGTTTGCAAAGCTCACTTTTGTGTCCTGGTACCCCATTTCCCGGCGCATCTTATGAATAAGCTTATAAGCTTCAATATGACAAACCGACATATTGGACATTACGGCAACTGCCTGTCTGAAGGACTTTTCTCCGGGCGGCCAGCTTCCGAAATAATAAGAATTTGTAGCATAGACATTGGGTTCATTTATAGTAATATATTCTGAAACAAGATCACCAAAGGAACGAATAACAAGCTTAACCAGATCCATGTAATATTTGAGATTCTCAGCTTTGGTAAATCCACCCTTTTGCTCAAACCACATTGGATTTGTAAAATGATGTATAGTGAGAAGCAGAGAAATGCCCTTTTCTCTTAGGTAGATCATCTCTTCCCGGTAGTGAGCGATTGCAGCCTCATTTACCGTATCCTCCGAGGGGCAAATCCTGGCCCATTCGATTCCGAATCTGTAAATTTGAAACCCCATTGACGCCATCAGATCAGCATCTTCACGCCAACGGTTGTAATGATCTGTTGATTTCTTTGGGTTGGTACCATCATTTATTTTACCGCGGTTGTACCAGTCATTCCAGTTGTGCCCCAGATCTCCTCCTTCAATCTGTGTAGCTGCAGAAGCAGCACCCATTAAAAAACCCTGTTTCAGTCTAAAAGTCATAGAAAATATCCTCCATGTTTTAGTGAGAGCCTTATATAATGTAATATTCTTCATCTTTTTGTAAATTCCTTTTAAATAAAAAAGGGATGTTATAAAACCAATCTAATTGATTAGTTTTATAACATCCCTTTTTATAGCTTTTAATATTTATTAGGAATTCTTCATTATAACGCTCTCAATGATATTTGCAACATCCTCACAAGTATCGCAGCATCTTTCCATATATGTGAAGATTTTATGCCATGATGTCACTTCCAGGTAATCCTTGCAATTAACATACAGATTTCTGACTGCTTCAGTAAAGAGCCTGTCGCCTTCTTCCTCAAGGAAATTAATCTCTACAATCAGCTCATGCAATTTGTGAGATTTACGGAAGTTATGGAACTCATCCAGGGCTAATTTAAGTGCGTTACAGCATTTTATAATGATATCGGTCATCTTTAGTGCTTCTTCACGGATAGTCTGAATATTAAACATATACATATGCATCAAAACGTCTTCAATTGTATCTGTTACATTGTCTATGGAATCTGCCAGAGCCATTATGTCTTCACGTTCAATAGGTGTTATGAACTCTCTTGCAAGTTCCTTAACCATATTATGTCTTGCTTCGTCTCCTGCATGCTCAATAACATGCATTGCTTCCATTTTTCCTTTTAATCCTTCTGCCTGGAAGTTGTTCATAATTTCATTTAAATAATTTGCAGCCTGACATGAATATCCTGCTAATGTAACAAACGAGTTAAAATAATTAACATCTTTTTTATTAGCCATAATCTTTTATCCTCTTCCTTTTTTTAAAATAGTACAATAAATAATTTTACCATCAAATATGCAATCAATCCGCAGCCCGGGAACGTCAGAACCCATGCTATTACCATTTCCTTAACTACTCCCCAGTTTACTGAGGATATACGTTTTGCCGCACCTACACCCATTATTGAAGTAGTCTTTGTATGTGTTGTACTAACCGGTAAACCTGTAACGGAGGCAGTAAACAAGCATAAAACCGCTGCTAAATCGGCTGCAAAGCCCTGATATTTCTCAAGCTTTACCATATCCATTCCTACAGATTTAATAATTCGATAACCACCGATAGATGTGCCCAGTGCCATAACAACTGAAATTAAAATAAGTAACCAGACTGGAATATTAAACTCAGTAACTGAAGCTTTTCCCTGAGCAAGGAACATACTTAGCATGAAAATACCCATAAATTTTTGTCCATCCTGTGCACCATGCATAAAAGCCATACCTGCACCACCTAAAATCTGAGCATTTCTGAACAAGCCAAATGTCTTTCTTCTATCAACCCTCTTAAAAATCTTTTCAATTCCTTTTACTGCAAAAACACCCATTCCAAGACCCATTACCGCAGAAAGACCCAACCCATAAAGTACTTTTACCCATTCATTTGGGTTAATTCCGCTGATTCCGCCCTGAAGTGCTATTGCAGCACCTGAAATTCCTGCGATCAGAGCATGGCTTTCACTGGTTGGTATTCCAAACCACCAGGCTGCTGTAGCCCAAAGTACAATAGCAAAAAGTGCAGCGCATAACGCAATCAATGCTTGACGCGAATCTCCACCAAAGTCTACCATTTTATAAATAGTCTGAGCAACTGTAGCATTGAACATAGTCATTACAAATACTCCAAAGAAATTGAAAACAGCTGCCATAATAATAGCTGCCCGAGGACTCATAGAACGGGTAGAAACACAGGTTGCAATGGCATTTGGAGCATCTGTCCAACCATTGACCAATACTACACCTAAGGTTAAAATTGTAGTAATTACCAGTGCCGGGTTAGATAATAATTGATTAAAGTAATCGATAAGTGTAATCGTCATTGAATACCCAACTTTCCTAAATATTCACTTTTTTCTTAGTGAGTAATTTTTGTTTTTTCAAACGATATTAGTTTAGCACTTTTATAAAAAATAAACAATTATTTTGTTAATTTTTTATTACGGGTTAACAAGAAATTAACAATCATAGACATAATTATCCAGTATTCATTTTTTATTTTGACATATATATATATAATTGGTAAAACTAAATTAGAATTTTAATAAAAATGAGGTGTTTATTATGGGTATACAAGGTTTTTATTTACTTCCGCATCCTCCAATAATTATACCGGAGGTAGGAAAAGGTGAAGAGAAAAAGATTCTCAAGACAAGTAGCGGTATGCATTCTATTGGAAAAGACATTTCTTTAAAAGCACCTGGCACAATTATTCTTATAACCCCTCATGGAACTATGTTTCAGGATGCAATAGCACTAAGCTATGAGGATGAACTGTTCGGAGACATGAAATCCTTTGGAGCCTCGAAAGTATCGATGAAATCCATAACTAATAAAGCTTTGGTTGAAAAAATCAGTATAATTGCCTCCGAGGCTTTCATTCCTTCTGTCCTGGTTACAAATACGCTTTTAAAGAAATACAAGGTGTCTCTGAATCTTGATCATGGGGCAATGGTCCCGTTGTATTTTATAAATCAATACTATAATAACTATAAGCTGGTGCATATTACTTATGCTCCGCTAAGTGATATTGATCTGTATAAATTCGGAATGACAATTAATAAGGCGGTAGATGAGTTAAAGGAAAATGTTGTGCTTATAGCAAGCGGTGATTTATCTCATAAACTAAAAGAAGACGGACCTTATGATTATAGTCCTTCAGGCGAAAAATTTGACACAGAATTCCTTCACAATTTGGAGCAAGGTGATATCAATGGTATCTTCAGCATGAATAAGGAATTGATAAACAGCGCCGGTGAATGCGGGAGACGGTCTGTGGCAATTTTACTCGGAGCACTGGACGGCAAAAAGTTTAAAGGAAATCTTCTGAGCTATGAAGGTACTTTCGGAGTTGGCTATGGAGTAATGAGCTTAGATATTATTTCAGATGATAGTTCCAAGCTGGAACATCTGGAATCCATTCAACGTACAGCCTACAACAAAAAGAAGAATCAGAGAGATCCCTATGTCAGGCTTGCCAGGGAAAGTTTGACGACCTTCTTGACCGAGGGAAGGATACCAAATAATCTCCCCGACTATGTTACAGATGAAATGAAAATCAATCGCAGAGGTGTTTTTGTATCTCTAAAAAAATACGGTGATTTAAGAGGCTGTATCGGAACAATATTCCCTGCAACCGAAAGCGTTGCCGATGAAATTATCCGTAATGCAGTAGAAGCCGGACTTCATGATCCAAGGTTTGATGAAGTAGAGTACGATGAGCTTTTGGATATTGACGTTTCTGTTGATGTTTTAACTGAGCCTGAACAGGCCGTAAAAGAGGAATTAAACCCGAAGGAATATGGTGTCATAGTAAAGGCCGGAGGTAAAACAGGGCTTTTGCTTCCCGATCTTGAAGGAGTGGACACTGTAGAAGAACAGCTTTCAATTTCGTTAAGGAAAGCAGGAATTCGTCCCGGTGAGGACTATACAATACAGAAATTCAAAGTTATCAGGCATAAAGAGGATTAAGCCATGAAAAAAACGGCAATGTTTTATGAAAAGCTAAATGACAAGGTTCATTGCTATCTTTGTCCACATAACTGTGTAATTGAAAACGGCCACTATGGAAAGTGCAATGTCCGTAAGCATGAGGACGGTGAGCTTTTCACTCTGAATTATGGTGAAATTACATCAGCTTCACTAGATCCCATTGAAAAAAAGCCGCTATACTATTTCAAGCCTTCTACCTATATTTTATCAGTAGGCAGCTTTGGCTGTAATTTTGTTTGCGGCTTTTGTCAGAATCATAGTATTTCGCAGTATTTACCCCAAAACAATTACAAAAACAGGAGTGATTATGTTTCAAAGGAAGACCTGGTTCAAATAGCACTTGGAACCGCTGATAACATAGGAATAGCCTTTACTTATAACGAACCAAGTATCTGGTATGAGTATGTATATGACTGTGCAAGGCTTCTTAAAGAGATAGACCCTAAAGCATCTGTTGTCCTCGTAACCAACGGATATATCAGTGAGGAGCCACTGAAGCAGCTTCTGCCTTATATAGATGCAATGAATATTGATTTAAAGAGCTTTAATAATACCTATTACAAAAATCTCTGCGGCGGTAGCCTTAAGCCGGTATTAAAGTCAATTGAAATTGCTGCAAAGTCCTGTCACATTGAAGTAACTACTTTACTTGTAACCGGTGAAAACGATAATCTGGATGAAGTAGAACAAATCGCTGAATTTTTAAGTATTATAGACAATAATATTCCGCTCCATTTATCAAGGTATTTTCCAAGATATCGCCATTCTGCACCTCCTACAGATATTCGCTTTATGAAACAGGCGGAGCAGGTAGCCAAAAGGTATCTTAATCGAGTTCTTTTGGGTAACATTTAACCTCAACTCGCGTTTACACTTAACACATGTAAATTATGTAAACTTCATTTTTACCCCCTTAAAACCATTTGTGCACTCGTATTAATATAACAAGGCAATTGATGTACACAATAAAAAGGAGGCAATATTCTATGAAAAAAACAATCGCAGCAATAACTTTAGCATTTTATTTAACAGGAGCAACTCTCGGTACGACCTTTGCTGCTGAAGTTAACGCTTCAGAGGCAAGCCAGGTTTCAACATCAACTCAGAGCGAGAGTACATCCGCATCAAATGATACTTTACTTAAGGATTCTGCAGGTGTTTTACCTACATCTGTCTTCTACGGTCTGGAACGTGGAATAGAGGAACTTCAACTGGCTATTACAAAAAGTCAGGAAAAGCTTGCAGCACTAAAGGCTCAATTTGCAACAGAAAGAGCAGCAGAAGCAGTTGTTATGGCAAATGAGGG
>CAYQCA010000050.1:5625-19670 GCA_964415835.1 uncultured Clostridium sp.
GAAGAAAAGCAATTAAAGAAAGACTTAAAGGAATCTGCAAAACAAGCCAGAAAAGAAGCGCAACAGGAATCCAAAAAAGCAAGAGCAGATGCTAAAAAAATAGCTGAAAAGGCTAAAGAAGATGCTAAAGAAGTAGCAGAGCATGCCAGAGAACAGTCAAAACAAGCTAATCACGCTGAAGCAGATGATGATCAAGGAGAGGATTAAGATTAATTTAGGAATTTTATCCTAAAATGGCCTTTACAACTCCAGACTACTGTGATAGTATATATTCATACTACAGCAGTAGTCTGGAGGTTTTTTATTTGGAAGCAGTAAAATTATTTGATAGTGAACTTAAAATTATGGAAATTGTTTGGAATAAAGAGCCTGTATCAGCAAAGGAAATTACACTGATCGCTGCTGACACAATCGGCTGGAATAAGAATACAACATATACCATTATCAAAAAACTTATAGAGAAAAATGCAATTGAGCGAACTGAGCCCAACTTTATTTGCACCTCGCTGATAAAGAAGGAAGATGTTCGTAATTCCGAAACCCGAAGTCTTATTGAAAAGCTTTATAATGGCTCAAAAAAAGCTTTTTTTGCTGCATTTTTGGAAGACGGAGTTACTGATGATGAGCTTGAGGAGCTGAAAAAGCTGATAGAAAAGAGGTAGCAATATGTTGTCGGAACTATTCTACTGGGTGCTGAATATGAGTATAATCGGCAGTGCAACCGGATTGCTTGTTCTGGTATTGCGCAGGATCAAAATTCTACCGAGGTTTTCGGTATATATCTTATGGTTCCTCCCTCTCATCAGGTTTTGGCTGCCTTTTGGGATAGCAAACAAATATAGCATTCTAAGCTTTATTTCAAGATATACAACTAAAACTGTGGTTATACGGGAAGAGCTACCCCGGCTCACAACCACAAATAGCTTAATGATGGCTGACAGCTATTCCCCACTTAATTATAAAACAGATCTTATGGAGAATATATTCGAAGTCATATCGGTATTATGGATTATTATCAGCTTCGCTGCTATACTAACCTCTATATTTTTATATTTCTTCACTAAGTCTGAATTAAAGTCTGCAGTGTATATTAAGGATAATATCTATAAATCTGATAAAATTTCCATTCCGGCTGTATATGGTATCCTCCATCCTAAAATTATTCTTCCTACGTCGTTACCTGGAGGAGATCTCGATTATATTATCCGGCATGAGAATGTGCATATAAGTCGCAGGGACAATCTGTTACGTGTTGTTGCAGTTATAACTGCGTGCGTTCACTGGTTCAATCCACTTTCATGGATGTTTTTAAAATACTTCTTCATTGATATGGAGTTTGCCTGTGATGCAAAGGTTCTGAAAAATCTTAACGAAAAAGGAGCAAAAGAGTATGCCCGTGCTATTCTTGCCTGTGCCTCGGGTAAAACATTGTTTGTTTCGGCCTTTGGCGGTGCTAAAACCAGGGTAAGGATTGAAAATATTTTGTCTTATAAAAAGCTCACTGTTTTATCATCAATATTTTTTGCGGTTTTAGTTGGTTTTATTGCCTTTATTATAATTACAAACGCAACTGTTTAGGAGGTGTTTATTTTGAAAAAGGTCCTTTTTTTCGTATTTCTTTTTACTCTGTTAACCGGCTGCGGCAGACAGAATGCCGGGGAAATTACCAGTAAGAACGAAATAGCTATATATTACGGTGTATCAAGCTATGCCATGTTCGATGCTGAACAGTCAGTAATAGATGATTTACTTAGCCAGTTCAACTCATTAACTTTTGAAAAAACAGATGAAGAAATAGATTTAATGAGTGCCTTTACCGTAAGTATTTCGAACAGCGAAGGCGATATCAAACGCTTCTGGGTCGATAAAAACGGTATATTCTGGCTTAACGGTGAAACCCAAAGCTATAAGATTTCATCTGGCTCGTTTGATTATGAGCATTTAAAGTCCATATATGAAGACAGTAAAAAACGCATAATTGAAAAAACAACGCCGGATGTAAGATCTAAAAATGGCTTTACTATATAAAGAAAGTGGTGATGATCAATGAAGTATAAAACCTTTTATTCCCTATCACTCCTTACAATTATTTTCTTATCTGTTTATCCATTGTACATGGGCATCATAACACTATTCACCTATTTTCAGAATGGTACTGTCCCAGCAGCAGATTACAAAAAGTACATAATTCCCTACACACCCATCTGCTTGGCGCTAATTGTCTGCATTGCATTGATGCCGCTGGTCTTTAGACTCTTTAAGAAGTATACTCTTCTGGTCGTTTCATTACTCGGTATTTCGTTGTTTTTAGCTTCGGAATTAGGTTTTGAGCAGATCAGCGTGATTGAGGATTCTGCCCAAATGCCTCTTGAATCCTGGCAATTAAGTCTGTGCATGGCCACTCCGGAGGTTCTTCGCTCCATTGGCGAACCTATCTTTGCGGCCGACAATCCGGCTTTTAAAGTCCACTTTTATATTATTGCCATAATCATAATACTTGCTGTACTGAATGTTATTCACGGTTTTTCAAAAATGCTCAGAGAACAAGAATTCTCTAAAAAGCGATCTTTAATTGCTCAAGCAGTTTCAATAGCCCTTTTCATTGCTCTATGCATTATTGCTTGCTTTACTGCTTTTTATAGAAATGGCACAATCAATATTTCGCCAATATCAGCTATACTAATGTCTGTATTTTTTATTATCTTCGGAATTACAGCAGGTATATATTGCGGTTCTGTATTTTATGGTAAAAATAATTTACTGTCAATTTACACACCTGCTATAACTGCCTCGTTAACAACCCTCATCATGTATATTGGCGAATTGGTACTGATGGGTGGAGTGCTTTTCAAATATGGTAACGGATTTTTCTTTGAGCCTATAGGGGTAACACCATTCTCAATAACCGACATTGTTATTATTATGGTTTCAGGTATTATTACTTTTATTTTTATGAAATATTTAGAGAGCTAGGAGCCTTGGACAAAATCATTTTAATATAACGAGGCATCAAAATGTCCCCCACTCCCATAAGTGGTGAGTACCACTTTGATTTTCAGGTGGTGAGCATATCTCTCGCCTCGTTGAAACGCCTCAGTTCAGAGAAAACTTTTCTACAATCGAAAAGTTTTCTCTGAACTGAGGCGTTATAATATTTGGAATCTAGGCTCCTAGTATTCAGGAGTTGCAGGAGTTCAGAATTCAGAAGAATGGAAACCTCGGCATTAGCCGAGCTAAATTTAGCCGACGCAGTCGGCCCTCCTTATACTGTACTTCTGCAACTTCTGAGTTCTGAATACTTAGGAGCCAAGCGTAGAGGATGATATTAGCAAAATTGTTTATGCAATCTACATATTAATATACTTTGTCCAAGGCTCCTAAAGATTTTTTAATTCGCCGATCAGCTTCCTTTCCCCACATTTTGCGGGAATAAGGTTATTAATATATATTTTTTTGCCATCCTCCAAGCTCTCGGTGCAAGTATACCCCAGCCTGTCAAACAGACTATTCACCGGTATGTTTTTGCTTGTAGGATGATAAAATGCAATGATATTCCTACAGCCTTCCCTGTAAAGGTAATCTTCTACAAAAGTAATTACACGGTCTTCGATAAATCTCCCCATAACCCTGCAGCTCATCAGAAATGTATCTATTTCTGCAGTGTCAGCGCTAATTCTTTTTACTATTGCTAAAACAGTCTTTCCATTATCTCCGAATTTATCTTTGACTGATGCCACAAAAACATAATGATCCTTCGAGTTAATAAAATCCTGGATATCCGACACTGTATACCTTTTTGATGTAACATTAAACTGGTTGGTCTTTTGTGTGAGCTGGGCTATTCTTTCAACATCCTCAGGTTTTGCCTGCCAAATGTCGACTATTGTTTTCAATGAGTTAAGGTAATCATCCAGTGTTAAGTCATTTGGCGCATCGGATTTCCTGGCTAAATTTTGCCTGTACATTTCTGTTTTACACCTATCCTCTTCTGTTAATGTCAGGCATAAAAACCTGTCATAATAAATTTCACTTATAAATTCATCAAGAGTGGTAGTATCACCGGGAAAATCAGGCACCTCTACCAATGGTAAAGAAGTTTTGACTTCTTCTCTCTCGGACGGATTGTCATCAATAAATACCATGGAATCCATTCCGATATTCAGATCTTTTGATATTTGCAAAATATTCCCGGTCTTTGCGTCCCAATTGATTTTCATTTCTGCAAAATCATCTTCCTGCAAAACCATCTGGGGATGATTCTTAAACACTGCCATTGCATCATCTATGTTATTTTTTGATGAAATTACAAGAATGATGCCAGTCTTCCGGATCTCCTTCAGCCTCTTTTGAAAGTCCTTAAATCGAGCTCCTTCCTTGTATTCTGAAAGTTCAATACCCTCCAATCCATCTTCGCCAACGACTCCACCCCAGAGAGTATTGTCCAGGTCCAGCACAAGACATTTTTTCCTTTTACCTAGAACAGCATCTGAAATTCTTGTAATTTCCTTCGCAACAAGCTTTTCTGCTTTTGCTGAAAACCTGCTTGAAGAAAGGTACCAAAGCTTTGCTGAATAGAATAAGCTTCTGCCGGCTACTTCTACAAGCTTCTTCAGATCGAAAATAAAGAAACTTGAAAATTTTTCATTTAAAGTACAAAGTCTGTCATACCACAAACCTTCCACAAGTCTTTCGTTTCTTATCTGTTTCATGCTCTGAAGGCTTCTTAATTGAAAATCCAGATTTGAAACAAAAAACATAATGTTTTTATGATTTTGAACAATATTTTCAATAAGGCCAATATTTACTTCAATATCTTTTTTTATACTGATTAAATCAGTGGTTCCCTTGAACAGTTCCTCTCCATCAAGTATCAAAAAAACAATATCCGGTTTAAAAGCGTACAAATCTGATGATGTATCAAGTAATTCCTGCATATATGTGTTGTAACCGCAGGGTTTATACACTTCAAAGGTTTCTGTCAGCCTCTCTATTAAGAGATTAATGTTTATATTCGAAAGTAAAGCCAACTTCATATATTACACCTCTAAATATTTAATAAAATCCTCAAGCTTGCGAATAGATGATATATCTTCAATCGGAATATCTATATCAAATTCCTCTTCCAGCTCACATAATAGTTTTATATGGGTTAGTGAGTCCCACTGAGGGAGATCATCCCTCGAAAACGATAAATCAAGCTTTTCCCGCTCTATCTTAAGGACTTTTGAAACAATAGTAAAAAATTCATCCATAATAAAATCACCTTAATTAATAAAAATCTAAACAAATATTATTCCGCTGCAGCTTAAGCTGTGTAACTTTAATGCTGCTACACCCCAGGATAATCCAACGCCGTAGCCTGCCATCAAAATATTTGACTCTCCCCCAAGCGTGCCTTCCTTTAGGGAATCACAGATAAGCAACGGTATTGATGTCCCATTGCAATTTCCAAACTTGTCGATGTTGATAGGAATCTTTTCTTTGGGCAGCCTTGCCTTCCTGCCAATATAGTCTATGATCAGCTTATTTGCCTGATGAAGCAGGAACACATCAACATCCTCCCTTGTCCAGCCATGACTGGAAAGTACGCTATTAATAGTATCCGGCACCTCCGTAGTAGCAAAAAGGAAGACTTCCATACCGTTCATATAAAAGTCTTCAAGGGATCTTATATTACCGTCTTCATCAGTTGTTTTAACGGCTGTTGTTTCATTCTTCGGCATCCTATTACCGCCTGCCGGTATTATTAAGTTATTTGCTCCTGTTCCGTCAGCCTTTAGCTCAAAGGTCATCTCAGGAGCATTATCACAATACTCCAGAGCTGTTGCAGACCCCCCATCACCAATAATCAAAGACAGGGATTTATCCTTTTTGGAAATGCTCCTTGTCAAAGTATCTCCGACCATTACCAGTACCTTGCTGCAGGTTTTAGATGAAATAAGCAGACTTCCCAGCCACAGGCCATACACGTATCCGGAGCACCCAAGATTAATATCAATTGTAATACAGTTTTTTGTCAGACCAAGCCTTGATTGAAGTATGCAAGACGTAGCCGGTGTAATGTGATCTGGAGTTTGAGAAACAAAAATAATACCCTCTATCGTATCTTTGTTCCAGCCTAATTCAGCTAAGAGCTTTTCTGCTGATGCAAAGCATAAATCCGATGCTGTTTGCCCAGTTTTAGCCATATATAGTGTTTTAACACCTGTCATTTCAGATACCTTCTGTATGTCTTCCAAAGAAAAATTTTCTTTGCCTGCATCTATTATGCTGATAGGGTTATCAGGCAGCGCACAATAGATACCTTTTACACTTGTATTATATATTTTTGATACAGGCATTATAATTCCCCCTGTTTACTACTTTTTGCAGTGCTCGGTTCTTCACTTAGTAAATGACCCTTTGCAATGTCAGTTATATTTCTTATGGTCTGGCAACCTTTTAATTGCCTGGTATCCACCCTTATACTGAATAAATCACTCAAAAGTACAGCAATGCTCAGCCTTCCCACTGAATCCCATCCCTCCAGCTCATCCATCCGCGTATCAGAACTAACATTATTGATGTCAGCACGCAAACACTCACAGATTTTTTCTATAAGCTCGTCCATATTTAGGCCCATAGTTTTTCAACCTCCACATCTATTCTAACTTCAATGCTGGTACACCAAATACCGATGTATCAGGATCTACCTTTCTGATTACAACACTACCTGCCCCCACTTTTGCATTTCTTCCAACTTTTATACCCGGTAGAATTCTAGCACCGCTTCCCATGAAAACGCCTTCTTCAAGCTGTGCGCCACCCATTACATCACAGTGGGCACTCAAGGTACATCCCCTTGCAATCCTCGCGTCATGCCCTATTGATGTATTAATATTGATAATTACATGATCTCCTATGTGCTGATCTGTGGTCAGACACGTATTGGGGCAAATTATTACACCTTTACCCAATACACATTTTTCTCCTACCACCGCTGTTGGATGAATAATATTTGTGAAAACAGCTCCTTTATCCTCTAAGATATCGCAAATCTGTATTCTTATCTTTGGATCACCAATGGAACAAACAAATTCTTCACCTTCTTTAGGCCGCCAATCAACTATTCTGCCGGCAATGCTGCCTTCAGTATTAAATTTGTTCAGAGCATCTAAGTTATCATCCAGAAAAAAAATGCTCGTCCACTTTCCTGAAGAACTGTTAATATGCCTGGCCCATTGGAAGACTTCCCTTCCGAAGCCTCCTGCACCAACAATTAATAACTTACTCAATACAACTTACTCCCTTCATTGGATTCACTAATGGAATCCGGTTTTATAAACACAATATCACTTCTAGAAAAGACTACTTTAATAGTTTTTAACAGTATTTTCACGTCCAGCAACAGGCTAAAGTTTTCTACATAAGCCACGTCATAAACGATTTTCTCCTCCCAGGACAGGCTGTTTCTCCCATTTACCTGTGCCAGACCTGTTAAGCCAGGTTTCATTTCCAGCCTTCTTAGCTGCTTTTCATTATATTTATCCACCTGATATAGCAAGGTTGGTCTTGGACCTACAAGGCTCATGTCTCCCTTCAGTATATTGATCAACTGCGGTAGCTCATCAAGACTGGTTATTCTAAGAATCCTCCCAATCCTGGTTATTCTGTCCTTGTCTTCTTTAATACGTCCTTTTTCATCCAAACTGTTTTCAGCAAGAATCATGGTTCTAAACTTGTACAAATTAAAGAGCCTTTTATCTCTTCCAACCCTCTTCTGGACAAATATAACGGGGCCTTTGGAATCACATGCTACTAAAATCCAGATGATGACAAAAAGCGGACCTAAAACTATAAGAAGTATTAATGCCACCAGTCTGTCAAAAAAATTCTTTACAAACTTACTCATTGTCAGCACCCTGATTAAAATCATCAAAACAAGTCTGGTTGTCTGTATTATTTTTGTATGTTGGAACTATGGTCTGAAGGTAGCTTATTACCTCTTCCCTATTGTCCATATTAATGCTATCAAAAGCTTCAATCTTACATCTTAATTCGCAGAAATTAACAGAGGCAGGCTGTATCACAAAAATTTTGTTTTTTGAGGTTTTCTGCATCATTTCATTTTCAAGGAAGAGTTCTTCGTACAGCTTCTCGCCTGGCCGTAAACCTGAAATTTCAATTTTTATATCTGCATCCGGCTCAAAGCCCGAAAGTTTAATAAGCTTTTTAGCCAGTTCATATATTTTTACAGGTTCACCCATGTCAAGCACAAAGATTTCGCCACCTTTTGCTATCGCACCTGCTTCCATAACCAGTTGGACTGCCTCCGTAACGGTCATAAAAAATCTTGTAACATCTGGATGCGTAACAATCACTGGTCCGCCCATCTCAATCTGCTTCTTAAACAACGGTATAATACTGCCATTGCTTCCAAGTACATTACCAAACCTTACTGCAACAAATTCCGTTTTACCGGGCACAGTAGCTCGTGCCTGTTTACTTATAGACTGTATTATCATTTCGGCTATCCTCTTAGTTGCACCCATTATACTTGAGGGATTAACTGCCTTATCAGTGGATATCAGAACGAATTTTTTTACGCCAGTCAGACTTGAACATTCTGCTACATTTATAGTTCCGAATACATTGTTTTTAACTGCTTCGCCTGGATTATCCTCCATTAGAGGAACATGCTTGTGAGCTGCTGCATGAAAAACCACATCTGGTCTGTACTGCTCGAAAATATTATGAATTCTTGTTCGGTCTCTGATATTTGCTATTATAAGGGAAACCTTTAAATCCGGATAATCATGCAACAATTCATTATGGACATAGAAGGCATTGTTCTCGTAATTGTCCAACATAATCAACTGTGTCGGTTTAAAAGATGCTATCTGCCTGCATAGCTCAGATCCAATAGATCCGCCACCTCCGGTTACCATAACAACACGATCTCTTAGATATGAAGCAATCATTTCGGAGTCAAGTTGGATCGGCTCTCTTCCGAGTAAATCATCTATACTCACATCCCTGATCCGTTTGACCGAAACCGTACCATCTATTAACTGGGATGCGGGAGGAAAGATTTTTACCTTGCAATGTGTCTTCAAGCACTGGTTGTATATTTGATTTGCAAACTTAATATTGTTTAGCGGAACCGTTATTATTATCTCGTCAATTTTCTTCTTTTTTACCACATCCGGTATATCAGTGAATTGGCCGATGATAGGAATCCCGTTAATTTTTCTTCCTTTTTTCTCAATGTCCTCATCAACAATTGCTACAGGCTTGGTTTTTAGTTCAGGATGCAGATTCAGTTCTTTCATCACATTTGCTCCATATTCACCATTTCCTACAATAAGAGCTCTTTTTATTTTACTATTGAGAATTCTGTTAGTGTATTTCATTCTTCTCAATGCTCTATATGAAAACCTTACACCACCAATTAACAAAATATCAACGAAAGTAATTACAATCAGTATACCTATAGGCACCTCAATATGGGCTATATATTTATAGCAAAATACTGCGCTGTTGCCAAGCATCGCCGCTGCTATAATTGAAAGCATCTCATGGATACTTGCGTATCTCCACAGGCTGTTGTACAGCCTGAAAAAATACAAGCATGCCATTTTCAGAACTGTGTTTGCAGCCATGAAGTACATTATATCCATAAAATAATCTAATGGTACTGCATCAAGCCTGCCGTCATACCTTACCATATATGCAGCTATAACTGAAATATTCAACAAAAATATATCGGTCAGAACCAGGGCAAAAATTCTAATTTTAGTTTTCATATGATCACCCTTAGATACCTTCTTTTAGCTTCATTACTACATATTCAATTTCAGCTTCAGTTAAATCATTAAAGAAAGGTAATGCAATAGTTGAATTTGATATCTGTTCAGTAATAGGAAAATCTCCCTCTTTGTACCCGAACATTTTAATAAAATAAGGTTGTAAATGAATCGGAGTGAAATACGGTCTACAGCCCACCCCGTTTTCCAGCATATACTGCATAACTCTATCCCTGTCGATTTTCGGGTCCAGCTTTATTACATATACAAACCAGCTCATTTTAGTGACGTCAGTATCGATATAAGGAAGCTGAACTCCATCCATATTTTTCAATCTTGAATTGTAGCTATCCGCAACCTTTTGCCTCTTCTCAATAATTTCATCAATCCGCTCCATTTGAGCAACACCTAATGCAGCATGCAGTTCGCTCAGCCTGTAGTTGTAACCCAGCCTCTCATGATGAAGCCAAAGCCCGGTTATAGCTCTTCCCTGACTTCTGAAGCTCCTGCATAAATCTGCAATATTATCATCATTAGTAACTATAACTCCGCCTTCTCCAGTGGTAATCTGCTTATTCGGGTAAAATGCAAATACCGCTGAATCAGCCATAGAGCCGCACTTTATTCCGTTAAATTCCGAGCCTATTGCTTCGCATGAATCTTCAATTACAGTCAATCCATGTGCTTTTGCAATCTCTCTGATTTCTTTGATATTAACCGGATGACCAAATACGTCAACAGGCAGTATTGCTTTGGTTTTGGGAGTAATTTTTTCTTCTAATTTTTTTGTGTCTAAATTTAGAGTCTTTGGATCAATGTCCACAAATACAGGTGTAGCACCTTCAAAAAGAATACTGTTGGCCGAAGCCACAAAACTAAAGGGAGTGGTAATAACCTCATCTCCCTTTCCGATTCCATATGATTTTATCAGTAAATGTAATCCGCTTGTGCCGCTGTTTACAGCAATTGCATGCTTTACCCCTACATACTTTGAAATCTTCTCTTCAAATTTCTCCACTTTTGGCCCAATGCTAAGTATTCCGGATTTCATAACATCTGCCACCGCATCAATTTCCTTTTGTGTAATATCAGGTTTTGCAAGCTGAACTTTCAATTTTCCTCATCTCCAATTTATTTTCTATATATAGGAAAAAAATCATTCTTTTCATTGTTTTCTTTTTTGTTTATCTGAAACCATCTGTCCGCAAGGTCTTTATATGCTTGTTCATCATGTATTTTTTGCCCAACAAAAAATCTTGCGGTTCCATCTCTTGAGAATTTTCTTTTAAACTGAAACAAGCTGTCTTGATTGCCTTTGAACCCTCCGCCCAGATGTAAAAATCTGCAGCCCTTTTCAAGCGTCCACAAAGCAGCTTCATAAATAATCAGGTTTACCGGTGCGAGATCAATATAACTATAATCAGCTCCTGATAGATGGTAATTTACATAATCCCCGTATTTTAAAACTATACAACTTGCTATTGTTTTATTGGCATAAATCGCATTAAAAATATATACACTGCCCTCAAGTGAATTAAACAAATTATTGAAGTACTGCCTGGTAAAGAAATAATACCTATTTGCATTGTTTTTTAGCATTGTGCCGTAATATAAAGTGATAAAATTATCGATAGATTCTTCTGAATTATTTATCTCTACTGTAACACCGCTATTCTTCGCTTTCTTTATTCTGTTCCTGCAAGTGCTATACATATTTTCCCACAGTTTTTCTTTTGAACTTAAATCTAAATAAACTGTATCTCTGTTGTAAATCACATCCATATATAAATCCATGTACTCATGATTGCCTATGAGAGGATGAAATCTGGCAAACTCAGTTACTATCCGCCTTTTACTGCAAAACTCCTCAAAACTCTTTTTAAATTCAAGTATAAGATCTCTGTAATATCCTTCTTCGGAGTACAGAATCAGCGGTCCGCCATAACCATATGGAGTCGTGATATCATATAAATTTTCCTCAGGAAGAAGGTGGATTTTTCTTATAAGAAAGTTGTATAATATTTCTCCATATTTACATTTGAACTGAAAGCTTTCAAACTTTCCGTCATTGTTCATTTCATAAAGCTTGATGTATTCATCGGTAAAATATATATCTTTTCGATCCAACTTTTATTTAACACCTCCATAAGCTAAAGATATTCATTGTCTTAAAACTGTGTCTTTAGTTATGCTGCTGATAAAAATATCCTGAAGTCTGTCTGCCAGAATACCTCTGTCGAATTCCTCAGCCAGCTTTTTTGAGTTGGAGCTCATAATAGTCCTCAATTGCCAATTGTCCTTCAACTCCAGTATTGTTTTTTTTACACATTCTTCATTGGTGTCTTCAATACAAATTCCTATTTCACGTTCATTAATTAATCTGCTGATTTCTCCTTCCGAGTTGACCATAATAGGCTTCCCCAGCATTATATAATCAAAGAATTTATTTGGTAGGCAATCCT
This sequence comes from uncultured Clostridium sp., assembly GCA_964415835.1. GTDB lineage: Bacteria > Bacillota > Clostridia > Acetivibrionales > DSM-1351 > Ruminiclostridium. The sequence continues at coordinate 17,873 of CAYQCA010000050.1, forward strand.
GCGCATAAGCCGACCCTCTGCCTTTTCTGTCACAAGTAATAAGTGTAATGTAAGCAATACTAAAGGTTTCGATAACATTTATCACCTCAAAGTGATTAAAATAGCCTACAAATTTGATATTAGTCAGTTTGTATCTCTCTGCTTTTTCCTTGAGTTTATCTTGTTCCTTTCCGGTTCCTGCAATTACAAATACAATATCTTCGCAGTCTCTTAAATGCCCGGCAATCTTTATCATACTATCCAGGTTGTTTATATAACCCAAAGCACCTGCATAGCCAATTACAAACTTATCTTCAAGACCATTCCGGATGATATGTTCCGTTATCTTTGATTGATCCAACCTCTTTAAAAGATCACTGCTCACGCCTGTAGGTATTGTTGATACCTTATTTTCAATGATGTTATATTTGCTGATTAGCCTTTTATTCATTGAATCAGATATAGTAATTATATGATCAGATTTTTTGTAAACAAAATTACAAAATGCTTCAAAAAACTTTATGAGTAATTTGCTTTTTATTATCCCCAGTTCAGCAGGGTATTCAGGCCATAGATCCCTGACCTCAAATACAAATGGAATACGGTTTACATATTTTGCAACAAGTCCTGGAATAGCTATTGATAGGGGTGTTGAGGTTGCAAAAACCAAATCAAAATCACGTTTTTTAATTAAATACAGTGATGCGTATATCATAAATAATAGAAATGCCACAATCCTTCGAAGATATGACATTTTCTGGGTATAAGCTACAGAGATACAAACAACATTTATACCCTCTATGTCTAAAGTATTTATTTTGTTTTTATTGTCACATGAGTATAATTTTTGCAAAAACGCCGAAGATGTTATAACTGTGACTTTGTGACCATTGCTGACCCATTTTCTTGCAAAATCGTAGCTCTTTGTCCCACCCGAAATATGTGGTGTAGTAAAATATTGATGCAGGTAAAGTATATGCATTACCTTGTACCCCCTAAATGTCTGCAGCTTCAATTTTATTCCAAAAATTCTTTATATCGAAACCACAGTTAAAAATATAATCTATAACAGACATGTTTTCTAAATACTCACCCCATAGCTGCTTATATGGCATTTGATTAAAATTAAGGTATGTCAGCTTTATTGAGTTTTGCGCAAACATTTCCTCATCCTGGTAATTAGTTCCCCCACTGCCCGACAGGTACTCATCTGCACCTACCGCTTTACATGTGTTTATGATTCTTTCAGTACTGCTGCCTGGCACCTTCAGCTGAGAACCGATTACTATTTCTGTTTCTATATTAAGAACCTTGCAAATACTTTTAATCATACATACATTTAAATCGAACAGCTTTCCCCAATCCTGCAAAAGGATTGATCTGAATTCATCATAGTAATCTCTGTAATAAGGGGCTTTTTTATAAAAGACCTCAATACTTTTAAGCTGCTTGGTTTTCCAATCAGTTTGATTGCTGATAATAACTTCATTAATCAGGTGTTTATAACTGTCCTGCTTAACCGGCACCGTCAACCACAGTGCTCCCTGTGGGGTTTTTATCCTGTTTCTGTTGATAAAGCCATCCTTGCTGAATTGTACAGCATCACCAATTACAAAGACATCACTTTTATATATTTTGTAAAAATAACCCATCCATGGCATATAGTTGGGTTGGTGCATACCAATCTTCATTTAATCACTTCTTTCTTTAATCAATAATGTATCTTACTACCTCAAATGTCTCTGCCAGTGGGCATCCAACTTGAGTTCCACGCACCCTGGCCAGTGAATATATAAAGTCCCTGTCAAAGTAATAACGG
>CAYQCA010000051.1:0-19401 GCA_964415835.1 uncultured Clostridium sp.
TTATTCCTGCAGGAACTGGTATGAGTAGATATAAAGATATCAGTATCAGCAATGTTATTGAGTAGTACAGGAGTACTAGGAGTACAGCAGTATAGAATAAAACCTTTTAAGGTGGAAGCTATAATCTAGAAAATAGTAGAATACTAAAAGCGGCTAATTTATTTTAGCCGCTTTTAAACATGTGCGGTATTAGTAAATTATTACCAGAATTAATTCTAAAGGCACTCTGCTTGACAAAGTATATTATAGAGTGATAAAATTATTCAGTGCATTTAATTATGCTTTTTTTTCGTGCATTTCAAATGCAGACCAAGTTTATATTTTAGAATGCAGGTAAATTGGAGGAATAAATATTGTTGGATGATCTTAAACACTATAAAAAGGCAGTTGGTGTAAAGCAATCCACTAAGGCAGTAGAAAATGGTACAGCAAAAAGTGTGATTATTGCAAAGGATTGTGAGCAAAGAGTTGTAAGAGGTATTATTGAGCTTTGCGAAAGAAATTCCGTACCCATAACTTATGTAGACTCTATGAAAATGCTTGGAAAGGCCTGCGGTATTGAGGTTGATGCAGCAGTAGCCTGTATTTTGATGTAAATTCGCTTATATATTTATATTCAATTTTGATTTGAGTATAAATTTTATAATATATATAATTATAATCTTTGGAAGGAGGTGTACTAATGCCAACATTTAATCAGCTGGTTAGAAAGGGCAGAGAAGTTTTAGGAACAAAATCAACTGCTCCAGCTCTCCAGAAGGGATTTAACTCAAAGAAGAAGAAACCAACAGATATCAGCAGCCCACAAAAAAGAGGTGTTTGTACTGTTGTAAAGACTTCAACACCAAAGAAGCCAAACTCAGCACTTCGTAAAGTTGCCAGAGTTCGTCTTACAAATGGTATAGAAGTAACTGCTTATATTCCTGGTATAGGTCATAACTTACAGGAGCATAGTGTTGTTCTTATCAGAGGTGGAAGAGTTAAAGACTTACCTGGTGTAAGGTACCACATTATTAGAGGTACTCTTGACACTGCCGGAGTTGCCAAAAGAATGCAGGGCCGTTCAAAATACGGTGCTAAGCGTCCTAAGGCAGGTGCCGCTAAAAAGTAATAACACAGCGTGCTGACAATTTAAAATGTTAGGTGCTTAGTACGTGATTATATATATTTTGTGTAAGAGAAAATAGGTATGAAATGAACAGTAAACAGTTCATCTTGAATTAATCTATAATCTGTTAAACTAGTATTCATTGTACTTGCGCTGACGACGGTTTAAACCACGAGTACCTGTGATACGTTGAATGAGTTATAAAACTCATACTAAATGTTATCATAAAAGGAGGGAAGTAAGGTGCCAAGAAAAGGTCATATTTCAAAAAGAGATGTTTTACCTGATCCAATATACGGAAGTAAAACACTAACAAAACTTATCAACAACGTTATGTATGATGGTAAGAAAGGTGTAGCTCAACAAATTTGCTACGATGCTTTTGATATAATCAAAGAAAAAACTGGTAGAGAACCTCTAGAAGTTTTTGAAGAAGCTATGGCAAACATCATGCCAGTGCTCGAAGTAAAAGCAAGAAGAGTAGGTGGAGCAACATACCAGGTTCCAATGGAAGTTAGACCTGATAGAAGACAAGCTCTTGGATTAAGATGGCTTGTTGATTACTCTCGCAAAAGAGGCGAGCGTACTATGAAGGAAAGACTTGCCGGCGAATTGTTGGATGCTATCAACAATATGGGTGGAGCTTACAAGAAAAAAGAAGATACTCATAAGATGGCTGAAGCTAACAGAGCATTCGCTCACTACAGATGGTAGGATTAAACTAACATTTGCAGCGTAATACTGTAATAGAAGTAAAAAAGAAATGCTTTACCGGTAATATAGGCATGTAAATATTACCTATATTAATTTGGTTAAAAAAGAATATATTATTTTTGAGTTGAAAATTAAAATCAATTCGAACTATCGTGAAAGGAGGGTAATAATGCCCAGGCAATTTGACTTGAAACACACTAGAAATATCGGTATAATGGCTCATATTGATGCAGGTAAAACTACAACAACTGAGCGTATACTGTTCTATACAGGTAAGACTCATAAGATCGGCGAAGTTCATGAAGGTGCTGCTACCATGGACTGGATGGAGCAGGAGCAGGAAAGAGGTATAACAATTACTTCAGCTGCTACTACTGCACAGTGGAAGGGTAACAGAATAAATATTATTGACACGCCGGGGCACGTTGACTTCACTGTTGAAGTTGAAAGATCTCTTCGTGTACTCGATGGTTCAGTAACAGTTTTCTGTGCTAAGGGCGGTGTTGAACCCCAGTCTGAGACAGTTTGGAGACAGGCTGACAAGTATGGAGTTCCCCGTATGGCATATGTTAATAAGATGGATATCATGGGAGCCGATTTTTATAATGTAGTCGGAATGATGAAAGACAGATTACAGTGTAACGCGGTGCCAATACAATTACCAATAGGCAGCGAAGACACTTTCGCTGGTATGGTTGATTTGGTTGAAATGAAAGCACATATTTTCAAGGATGATTTAGGTCAGGTATTTGATGATAGTGCTATTCCAGACGATATGATGGAAAAAGTTAAAGAGTATCGTGACAAATTATTAGAATCAGTTGCTGAACAGGACGAAGAATTAATGATGAAATACCTCGAAGGTGAGGAACTCACAGTGGAGGAAATAAAAGCAGGTATTAGAAAAGCCACTATTGGTTTGAAAATGATTCCTGTTGTTTGTGGTTCATCATATAAGAACAAAGGTGTACAACAAATGCTTGATGCAGTTGTTGATTTCATGCCATCACCATTGGATATACCGGCTATTAATGGTATTGCCATGGATGGAGAAACAGAAATAGAGAGACCTGCTGATGACAATGGTCCATTCGCAGCTCTTGCATTTAAGATTATGACCGACCCTTATGTTGGTAAGCTCTGCTTCTTCAGAGTATACTCAGGAACATTGAATTCAGGTTCATATGTTTTGAATTCTACTAAGAATAAGAGAGAAAGAATCGGAAGAATTCTTCAAATGCACGCAAATCACAGAGAAGAAATACAGGTTGTTTATTCAGGAGATATTGCAGCGGCTGTTGGTCTAAAAGATACAACAACAGGTGACACTCTCTGTGAAGAAAACAATCCTGTTATCCTTGAATCAATGGAATTCCCAGAACCTGTTATAGAAGTTGCTATAGAACCAAAAACTAAAGCAGGACAGGAAAAAATGGGTATTGCATTGCAAAAGCTTGCTGAAGAAGATCCAACCTTCAGAGTTCATACAGATAGCGAAACCGGTCAAACCATTATCGGTGGTATGGGTGAGCTACATTTGGATATCATCGTTGACAGAATGATGAGAGAATTCAAGGTTGAAGCTAATGTTGGTAATCCACAGGTTTCATACAAGGAAACTATCCGTAAGCAGGTTAAATCAGAAATGAAGTATGCAAGACAGTCCGGTGGTAAGGGTCAATACGGTCACTGCGTAATCGAAATTGAACCTAGAGAACCAGGTGCAGGTTACGAATTCGTGAACAAAATTACAGGTGGTGCTATTCCTAAGGAATATATCGCTCCAATAGATGCAGGTATACAGGAAGCTATGAACTCCGGTGTTCTTGCAGGATATAATGTGGTTGACGTAAGAGTAACTCTCATAGATGGTTCATACCATGAAGTTGACTCATCAGAAATGGCGTTTAAGATTGCTGGTTCAATGGCATTCAAAGACGGCTGCAGGAAGGCGGATCCTGTTCTTCTTGAACCAATAATGAAAGTTGACGTTAGCGTTCCTGAGGAATACATGGGAGACGTTATGGGCGGTCTGAACTCAAGAAGAGGACGTATCGAAGGAATGGAAGCACGTGCTGGAGCTCAGAATATCAGAGCATTGGTACCACTATCCGAAATGTTTGGATATGCTACTTCACTACGTTCATCAACACAAGGTAGAGGAACTTTTTCAATGCAAACAAGTCACTTCGAAGAAGTGCCTAAGAGCATTCAGGAAAAGATTGTATCTACTAAAGCTCAGTAAAATTATTAATTGCAAGAATGAAATCATTCTTGTTAAATAAACCAAAAATCTACAAATAGCGCAATGCGCTTAAATGAAAGGATGGAGATTTTAAAATGGCTAAGGCTAAATACGAAAGAACGAAACCCCACGTTAATATTGGAACAATCGGTCACGTTGACCATGGTAAGACTTCCTTAACAGCTGCTATCACAAAGGTATTAAGCTTCCTTGGAAGAGCTGAAGTAAAAGATTACGGTGCTATTGACTCTGCACCAGAAGAAAGAGAAAGAGGTATTACAATCAATACTGCTCACGTTGAGTATCAGACTGAAACCAGACACTATGCTCACGTTGACTGCCCAGGCCATGCCGACTATGTTAAAAACATGATCACTGGTGCTGCACAGATGGATGGTGCTATCCTGGTTGTTTCTGCTGCTGACGGCCCAATGCCTCAGACAAGAGAACATATCCTTCTTGCTGGTCAGGTTGGTGTTCCTTATATAGTTGTATTCTTGAACAAATGTGATATGGTTGATGACGAAGAACTTATTGAGTTGGTTGAAATGGAAGTTAGAGAATTATTAAGCTCATATGACTTCCCAGGCGATGATACTCCAATAGTTAGAGGATCAGCTTTAGTAGCATTGGAATCTACTTCAACAGATCCAAATGCTCCTGAATATGCTCCAATACTCAAGCTTATGGATGAAGTTGACAGATATATCCCAACTCCTGAAAGAGCAGTTGACAAGCCATTTATCATGCCTGTAGAAGATGTTTTCTCAATCACAGGTCGTGGTACTGTTGCAACTGGTAGAGTTGAAAAAGGTTTAGTTAAGGTTGGAGATGAAGTTGAAATCGTTGGTTTGATGGACGCTCCAAGAAAGACTGTTGTAACTGGTGTTGAAATGTTCAGAAAGCTTCTTGATCAAGCTCAAGCTGGTGATAACATCGGAGCTCTCTTAAGAGGTATTCAAAGAACTGATATCGAAAGAGGTCAGGTTCTAGCTAAGCCAGGTTCAATCAAGCCACACACTTACTATGAAGGTCAGGTTTACGTTCTGACTGCTGCAGAAGGTGGAAGACATAAGCCATTCTTCAATGGTTACAGACCACAGTTCTACTTCAGAACAACTGACGTTACAGGTGTTATCGAAATTCCAGAAGGAACCGAAATGATTATGCCTGGTGACCACGTTACAATGAAGGTTAAACTGATCACTCCTATCGCTATGGATGAAGGACTTAAGTTCGCTATCCGTGAAGGTGGAAGAACAGTTGGCGCTGGTAACGTTTCAAAGATAATAGAATAATTAATATTCATAAAAAAGGAACCGGAATTTTTCGGTTCCTTTTTTGGTTTATAAAATCAAAGCGTAACACATGATATGATTCCATAAAAAGGTTAGATATTTGTGAAGTTTTATGGTATGTTTATATGTATGGAAAATGGGTATTACTAATTAGTAATAACTATATATATTACAAAAGCTAGAAATATACAAAACTGAAGGGAAGGTAGAAACGGTGCTTGAAATTAAAAAGAATATTTATTGGTGCGGAATAAGGGATTGGGGTCTTGATGTTTTTCATGGACACGAACTATCAACGCACAGAGGTTCATCTTATAACTCATATTTAATTAAGGATAAAAAAACCGTATTGGTTGACACCGTATGGGATCCATATAAGGAAGAGTTTGTTAATAATCTTGAAAAAAATGTTGGATTGTCAAATATAGATGCCATAGTTATAAATCATTGTGAACCCGATCATGGTGGGAGTTTAGGCCTTCTAATGGAAAAGATACCAAACACACCGATTTATTGTACAAAGAATGGTGCTGAAATAATTAAAAAACACTTCGGCAAGGATTGGAATTTTAATATTGTTAAAACAGGTGATTCACTGGAACTGGGAGAATATACTCTAAGGTTTGTTGAAATGCAGATGATACATTGGCCAGATAGCATGCTGGAGTATGTAGAAGGTGCAAATCTTGTAATATCAAATGATGCTTTTGGACAACATTACTGCGCAGTTTCAATGTTCAATGATGAGGCCGATCAATGTGAACTTTATGAGGAAGCTATTAAATATTTTGCAAATATTTTGTGGCCGTTTAAAGCGTTAATTAAGAAGAAAATTGAGCAGATATTGGCTATGAACTTGAATATTGATATGATTGCCCCAAGCCATGGAGTGATTTGGAGGACAGATGCAACCCAGATAGTCAAGAAGTACCTGGAGTGGTCAGAGCCTGACTATAACGAGGGCTATGTAACAATTATTTATGATACAATGTATCATGCTACACATGCAATGGCGCAGGCATTTGGTAAAGGCTTGGAGGAAGAAGGCATTAACTATAGAATATTTAATATTGCAACTAAGGACAAAAGCGATCTGAATGTTGAAATATTTAAAGCCAGTGCTGTATTGATAGGTAGTTGTACTGTAAACAATACAGTGATGAGACCAACGGCTGCAATTTTGGAAGAGCTAAAAGGACTTAAGGCAAAGGGCAAGCTGGCTATGGGCTTTGGATCATATGGCTGGAGTGGTGAGGCTCATAAGCTAATTAGCGAAAGGCTTAAAGATGCTGGAATGAACATATGCCATGATCCTGTTGGGTTCAAATATAGACCGACTGAAGAAGAGCTTGAGCAATGTGTTGAAATCGGGAGAAGTATAGCTAAACAATTGAAAGCATAGTCGTTTTGTCAAAAATATTGCATAACTCTGTAGATTTATCGTAGATTTTTTAACAAATTGCTACTTACAAATAGTATAAATATGATATAATATATGCTGGTGTATTAAGAATTTTATTCTTAATGTGCCAGCTTTTTTGTTATTCTCAAAGGGTATTACCCACAATTAAGTTTATGAATTACATTTTAAAATAGTTATGTGAAGGGGGAAGTTAAATGAATTACTCACATGAAGTTGAAAATATGTGTGTTGTAAAAAAAGGTCCACATCATGGTCCTGCTCCAATACCTGAAGAAGGTAAATGGGTAAAAGCAAAAGAAATAAGTGATATTTCAGGTTTGTCACACGGTATTGGCTGGTGTGCACCTCAGCAGGGTTGCTGTAAGCTCACATTGAACGTTAAAGAAGGTATCGTTGAAGAAGCTCTAGTTGAAACTCTCGGTTGTTCAGGTATGACTCATTCAGCAGCTATGGCGGCTGAAATTCTTCAAGGAAAAACTATACTTGAATGCTTAAATACTGACCTTGTTTGTGACGCTATTAACGTTGCTATGAGAGAAATATTCAAGCAGTTGGCATATGGTAGAACACAGTCTGCTTTCTCAGAAGGCGGTCTGCCAATCGGAGCTGGACTTGAAGACCTTGGTAAGGGCTTACGTTCACAGGTTGGTACAATATTCGCAACTAATGCTAAGGGTGTTAGATACCTCGAAATGGCTGAAGGTTACATATTGAACATTGGATTAGATGCTGATAACGAAGTTATCGGTTACAAGTTCGTATCACTCGGAAAGATGCTTGATGCAATAAAGAAGGGTGTAGATCCTAAAGAAGCTTATGAAAAAAATATAGGTACTTACGGCAGATTTGCTGAAGCAGTTAAAGTAATAGATCCTAGACACGAATAATTAAAGAGAGAGGTGAATACTGTGGTTAGATTTGAAGGTTATGAAAGAAGAATAGCTCAAATAGAAAAATGTTTAGCTGAGTACGGATTTAGCAGCCTTGAGGAAGTTAAGGACTTCTGTACTTCAAAAGGAATAGATGTTGACTCAATCGTTAGAGGTATACAGCCAATCGCGTTTGAAAATGCAGTATGGGCATACACTCTTGGATGTGGTGTTGCACTTAAGAAGGGTATAACAAGCGCTTCTAAAGCTGCTGAGGCAATCGGTATCGGTTTACAGGCTTTCTGTATCCCAGGTTCAGTTGCAGAATCAAGAAAAGTTGGTTTAGGCCATGGAAATCTTGCTGCAATGCTTCTTAAAGAAGAAACTAAGTGCTTCTGCTTCCTCGCAGGTCACGAATCCTTTGCAGCTGCTGAAGGTGCTATCGGTATAGCAAAGACAGCTAACAAGGTTAGAAAAGAACCGCTTCAGGTTATACTGAACGGTCTTGGTAAGGACGCAGCATTTATTATTTCAAGAATCAACGGCTTTACATATGTTGAAACAGATTATGATTTCTCAACAAACACTCTGAACGTTGTAAGAACAAAAGCTTACTCAAATGGCGACAAGGCTAAGGTTAGAGTATATGGTGCAAATGATGTTCTTGAAGGTGTTGCTATTATGATGCATGAAAATGTTGACGTTTCCATCACCGGTAACTCAACTAACCCAACAAGATTCCAGCACTTAGTTGCAGGTACATACAAGAAGTGGTCACAGGAAAATGGTAAGGCGTACTTCTCAGTTGCTTCAGGTGGAGGAACTGGTAGAACTCTGCACCCGGATAACATGGCTGCCGGTCCTGCTTCATATGGTTTAACTGACTCAATGGGTAGAATGCACGGAGATGCTCAGTTTGCCGGTTCATCATCAGTTCCTGCTCACGTTGAAATGATGGGACTTATCGGTGCCGGTAACAACCCAATGGTTGGTATGACTGTTGCAGTAGCAGTTGCTATTGAAGAAAGTGCAAAAAAATAAATAATTTTATAAGATAGAATCTTTAGAATAAAGCCCAATTAGAGGGTTTTATTCTAAAGATTCTTTTTTTATATAGTGAGGTACATTTATATCAAATCTTCCGATGGGTTATAACAGTGGTGGGTGATACAAAAAAATACCATCAAACAATTAGCAAAATGTGTAGTATAATATGGTATAAGTTAACTACATTCATAGTCATGTAGACAGGAGGTCTTATGAATAATGAGCTATTGAAGCAAAATGGTAGTTCCGGTTATTTTTACAGAATACTCTTTATGATATTAATCCCCATGGCACAGGGAATATACTTTTTGATTAATTTGACAACAACAAGTGCACATGATATTACAATTTATTTAGACAGTCTCATACCATTTAATGAGTGGTTTGTTATACCATATGTATTTTGGTATGTGTATACGTTCGGGACTCTATTGTTGCTGGCCTATTTTGATCATAAGACGTATTTCAAACTGCTGTTCAGTATAATAATCGGTATGATGGTTTGCTTTTTGATTTATTACTTGTATCCAACAACAGTACCACGTCCTGAGGTAACTCCCGATAATATTCTGAAAAAAGCGGTTTTAATAATTTATGGTAATGATAAACCGTACAATTGCTTTCCAAGTATTCATATGCTGGATACTATTTTAATAACAATGTTTTTGTGCAAGTACAGTAAAAGCTTGGCGTTAAAGCTTTCCACAGTCTTTATTTGTGTAGCCGTCTATATGTCAACATTTTTTATTAAACAGCATAGCATATTAGATGCTGTAGCCTCCACCATACTGGGTATTGTTTTGTATTTTACCATTGAAAGCGGCTTTGCTGCCCGAATGTATGAAAATATTAAAGGGGCTGTTAACCGCCAAAAAGAGAAATCCTCTTTTAATGAGGATATATAACGAGGCAGTGAAATGTCCCCCACTTCTACAAGTGGTGGGTTCTACTTTGGGCTTCAGGCGGTGAGCATATCTCCCGCCTCGATGAAACGCCGCTGATGTGAGAAAAATTTTCTACAGTCGAAAATTTTTCCTGAATCTAGGCGTTATAATGTTTGACTAAACAAAAAATAGTTATATAATTATAACGAGGTTCATTTTGAATATTGGCGTTATTATAAAGAAAGATAGATCAAAGCACGAAGGTGGAGGGACAAATGCAGCTCAAAAGAAAAAACCTGATGGAAGCTAAAAGAATTGTAATAAAAGTGGGTACGTCGACATTAACATATGATACAGGCAAAATTAACTTTAGCCGGATAGATAAGCTTGCGAGAATTATATCAGATCTGTCAAATCAGGGAAAAGAAGTCATACTTGTTTCCTCCGGAGCCATTGGAGTCGGCGTTGATAAGATGAAGCTCCTTGAGAAGCCAAAGACAATACGTGAAAAACAAGCTGCTGCTGCTGTTGGACAGTGTGAGCTCATGCACATGTATAGCAAGTTTTTCTCAGAATATGGACATATAGTTGCCCAAATACTTTTGACGAGAGACATTATGGGTGACGACAGCTGCAGAAAAAATGTTGTAAATACATTTGAAACGCTGCTTGAGAATGGAGTTGTGCCAATTGTAAATGAAAATGACTCTGTATCGGTAGTTGAAATTAAAATCGGGCAAAAAGATACTTTCAGTGAGAATGACACATTATCTGCAATAGTTGCAAAACTCACTCAGGCAGACCTTTTAGTAATATTATCCGATATAGATGGTTTCTATGATTCTGATCCAAGAAAAAATCCTGAATCGAAGCTACTATCTGTTATCGAAGAGATAACACCTGAGATAGAAGCCTGTGCTGATGGGGCAGGCACTAAGCGTGGTACCGGAGGAATGGTTACAAAGCTCACAGCGGCGAAAATTGCAACAAAAGCAGGTGTTGATGTAATACTAACCAATGGCAGCCATCCTGAGGCAATTATCGATATACTGAGCGGTGAAAAAATAGGCACGCTGTTTGTGGGTAAAAAAGAATAAGTATAATATTTATTAAAAAAGAGTGTTCCGGTGTGGAACACTCTTTTTGGTATTATGGAATTGTATCTAAAATTTCTCCAAGGTCAACATTCGGCTTCTGTGTGGCTTCTGAAGGGGTTGAAGTTGAAGGCGTTGCCGGCTGATGCACAGTAGCTGCACTATGCTTTGTACAGTATTCACCCTGAGGTAGCTCCAGCATCCAGTCTTTTATAAGCTTAGACAAGGATGCGTCCAGAGGATTCTTCGGCAAATATGGCACCGGCCTTCGTATTAATACTTTATCCTTAACTACCTCTGGAGGGCAATATTCTGTTGCCAGAAGAGGCCTTCCATAAATGTCAAGACTGGTAGTATCCACCTTTGCGAAAATATGAACATCGCAAACATCTTCAGCACTTGGCTCAGTGCCTTTTGCAAAGTATTCAGTCTTTATTGCACTTCCCCGTGGGTCCTGACTGCAGTATGGCCCTGGAACCTTTCCTGAATAAATACATACCTGTTTTTCAACTATTCCTTCATCAGGCTTTTCAAAGTTCTTGACTTCAAGCTTTGCATGTACTCTGTTCATAACCTTGTTCCACAATGAAAGAGCTTGATTATATTCAGTCTTTTTTAAAGTTTTCGGAGTATTGTATCCAAACCAGGTTGCCCCAACATAGTATGGAGAATAACCAACAAACCATTTATCATACCAATCACTGGAGGTACCTGTCTTACCGGCGGTAGGGATAACCTTGCCGGCTGAATTTTTAACTGTCCCATAGCCATTGGTAGCTGCAGTACCATTGGTAACAACATCCCTGAGCATACTTGTCATCAGAAAAGCCGTGGTTTCTTTATAGGCAATATTTTTCTTCTGCTCTGACTTTTTATCAAGCAAAACATTGCCCTTATTATCAGTTACCTTTGTATACGCAATTGGTTCAACGTACACTCCATTATTAACAAACGGAACATATGATGCTGCCATAATCAAAGGATTAACACCTTCATACAGTCCACCCAATGCCATTGATATATACTTTTCATTTGATCTGTCTATACCAACTTTTTTCAAATATTCAACTGATTTATCAGGACCCAGATAGTTTCTCCATACTTGAGCTGCTACAACGTTCTGAGATTTTTTAATAGCAGTTCTTAATGGGATAAGACCTTCATATTTACCCGATTCATAGTTAGTAGGATAAGGGTTATCCGGTTTTTTATTATCATAATAAATCGGAGCATCATCAAACACAGTAGCGGGTGTTATTAGTCCCAGATCAATTGCAGGAGCGTAATCGGCTATTGGCTTAAAGCTTGAACCCGGCTGTCTTTTCATTGAGGTAGCCCTATTTAGAACGAAATTACCTTTTTTCTCGCCGTATGCGCCATACATACCCCTGATTTGTCCATCGGGATCAAGTACCAGCATTGCACCTTGTGCCTGCATATCAGGATTGCTTATTTTTTTGTTTGATGGGAAATTCTCAATATTGGTAAATTCCTCAGTCATTATTTTTTGAATTTCCGAATCCTGAGTAGTATATATTTGAAGGCCGTTGTTGTAAATCATTATACTTGCAGCGTCGCTGGTTAAATTGTATTTCTCCATCAGCTCTTTTTTAACTTCTGAGAGAACGTAGTCCACAAAGAAGCTTTGAATGTTACCGGTAGAGGTTGACTCTTCAGCCTTGCCGTCATAAAACTTCAGCTCTTCGGTTAAAGCTTCATTATACTCATTTTGAGTAATATATTTTTGTTCCAGCATTTTGTCTAAAATATCTTCTTGCCTGTTCTTGTTTCTTTCTTTGTTTTTTTCACTTAAAGTAGGATCATATAGGCCAGGCGCTTTAGTAACTCCTGCAATACAGGCAATCTGAGCTAAAGACAAATCCTTTACATCCTTGTTAAAAAACTTTTTTGCTGCCGCTTGTACACCATATACTCCATATCCGGTATTTATTCGGTTCATGTAGTTATCAAGTATTTGATCTTTTGAAAGGTTCTTTTCAAGCACAAGTGCCTGATAAGCTTCCTGCACTTTTCTCTTAATGGTTGAATCATCATTTCCGGTAATATTTTTTACAAGCTGCTGGGTTATTGTACTGCCGCCATATTCCGCATTGCCAAAGGTTATGATATAACTAAAAGCTGCTCCGAAAAAACGTTTAAAATCCACACCAGGATGGCTTTCGAAACGCTGGTCTTCAATAGATATAAATGCATATCTCATGTTGTCCGGTATTTCGCTATGTTCAACAAGAACTCTGTTTTCGCCGCCCTTTACCTGGGCTATTTCAACACCGTCTTTGTCATATATGAATGAGGTTTGCTTTGTTATATCAAGCTGATCTGGCGTTATAAATTGCGTATTTTTAATATATCCTAAAACAGTACCGCCCAATACTCCGGCGAAAACACATCCCAAAGATATCAAGATAACAAATACTGTCTTTACAACCGCTAAAGTAAACTGAGCATATGGGGAAGAAGTTTTTTTCTTCTTGCGCTTTTGCTCATTATTACCTGATGCGGCTTTTTCATTAGGTTTCATAAATGCCTCCTTACGATAAATACATATGCACAAAATATTATACCATAAAATATACCCAAGTACATATTAATTCATCTGTAAGGGAATTGTAAGAAAATTATAATATTAAAAAGAGCAAAAAAAAGAGGAGCCTAGTCTAGCCTAGTCCTCTTTTTCATTGTCCTTTACAATAGCCGAGCTTTTCTTAAAATCTTTCTTTTTACCAAGATAGGTCTTTTCGGAAGGTTCATCGAGCATTTGACACCTTCCTTGAAAAATACTTCCCTCTTCACATACGAAGGATTTTACCTGAATATCTCCAATCAATTTTGAGCTTGAGATTAGTTTCAGAGTACCTGATGACGAAATATTTCCTTCTATAAGCCCTGCCACGTGTACGTTGGTTGCATTAACATCACCTTTAATAAAGGCATTTTCACCAACAAAAATATCTCCCTGAATAGAGACATTTCCCGTTACCTTTCCATCTATCCGTATAATTCCCTTCGAAATGACGTTCCCACTTATTTCGGTATTAGCACCAATTAGAGTGTCGAATGTCGCCTTTGCAAAGTCTGTTTGTTTCTTAAACAAGCTAACCCCTCCTAGAGCATTATCTAATAATATATCGAACAATAATCAATTAAAATTAATGTATTGTGTCGGATCAACAACTGTACCATTAATCTTTAATTCAAAATGCAGATGAGGACCGGTGCTTAAACCAGTACTTCCAACCAGAGCAATTTTTTCACCTTTATCTACAAGCATACCTTTTTTGGCAATTAACTTTGAGCAATGCGCATAGGTTGTCTCGTAACCATTACCATGGTCAATAATAATGTGATAACCAAAACCTGAGGAATATCCTGAGTATGTTACCTCACCTGCTGCGGAGGCCATAATTGGAGCACCTTTTGGAGCATCTATATCTACTCCGTTATGATTTCTTCTTACTCCGGTAATGGGATGCTTTCTTCTTCCAAAATCCGATGTTATATCACCTGCAGCAGGAACAAAAGTAGGTATTCCGTCAACAAAACGCTTAAGTGTATCGTTGGATTTTTGAAGATCTTGTGATAACTTCTCATCCTTGTTTAAGTCCCTGTTAAGTTCCTCTACCAGTGTACTTAGCTTAATAATATCCTCAATGGCATTACTGGTGTTTTTTGAAGAGGTACCTCTGTTCGACTTGGTAACATAATCGCCCGTTATATTTGCAAACATTTTTGAAAATTCCTTAATCTGATTTTTTATTGACTCATCAGACGATTGTATTACCGCGTACTGATTATTGCTGGCTTCAAGAGTATTATTCTGCGAAAGAATAGTATTAGTCAATGTGATAACCTGTTTTTCGAGAGCTTCATTTGCCATTGCTTGATTTTGAATAAACGAAGAAAAGTTAAGGTATAAAGTTATTGTAACAGCTAAAATCAGCACCAGCATTAATATAAGTTTGACAAAAGGCGCTTTTATCGAAAGCCTGAGCACACTGTCATTGCTATTTGGTATGATTACTAGTGAGTAAGTTCTGCTAAGTTTTTTTAAAATCCCGGGCATTTTCATATTCTTTTTACCACCATTACTTATTTTTTACTTTTTAGTTTAACATGGCATAAAAATAAACCATGCTCTTAGAATTATTTCCACATGAGTGTGTAAAATAACAATTTATCTTTAGTAATAGGTAACAGATAGATGTCATTCCTTAGAAACGAATAATGCAAGTTACTATATTCTACATAAAACTAAAATATCCTTTAATAAATTATATTTTTATTTCATAAATATTTCAAAAAGATTTCAATTAATAAATTGGCGAAAAATGTAACTTTAAAAAGGATTTTAGCCTGACCATATAGAAGTATAACATATATTGATTAATTAAGGACAGAAAAGAGGTAGTTACACATATGAAAAATATAAAAGGCACTGTTTTGGGGGCATTCAGCATAGTTATTATAGTATCGCTGCTCTCATCAGCGATTTCTTTTTTTGGATATACACATGTAATTAATTCAATAAAGAATATACAGATAAACAAGTCCAATCAGGATATGATACAGGAGCTAAATCAGCTTTCCTCTCAAAGACAGCAGCTTTTAACCAGAAGTGTAATTTCAATGGAAAATATAGAACAAAGCAACTTTGAGGCAATAGGAAATAATATAAATTCAATTGCAAAAAAGCTTTCTGATGCCAATATAAGCGAAGAAGATAAAAAGCTCGTAAAGGAGCTCATTGACATAAACAATCAATATAGTGAATTGTACTTAAGTTCTATGGCTGAGGATATAAAATCTTTTGAAAATATCAATATAGCGGAGCTTGTGAAGAAAGCTCAGGCCATATATCAAGATATAGAAAAGGGTCAGAATGCATTAAAGGATAGTATTTCAGTTCAACTGGACAGCAGGATTGACGATACTGCAAATGATATTATTGATTTAAACAGGAGAGTGAAGCTGATATATTCGGATTCAAGTAATATAGACGAAGAATTTATTGAGATTAATAGGCTGCTTGCAGATATATTGGCACAAACTCAAAATGGAGAACAGTCTGAGGAGCTTAATACCAAAATAGAAGACTTAAAGCAAAGACTCACTGTTGTGTGGAACAGTTCTCAAATGATTCTACAAAATGCAACACCGGTAGATGGGTTTGACAGAGTTTTCAATATGAAGAAAATTACAAGCGACTTAAATAGTTATAAAAATATTAATCAACTAGTTGCTTTATCAAATGAAAATAATATAAATGTGATGCGCTCAGCAAGTACATTTGAAGACAATTATTCAGATTTTAAAAATACTTCAGCTCTTATTGAGCAGTTTTTAAATGAACTGGAAAAAGCCGATGTTGCCGATGGAACCATCAGCAATCTTAAGAGCCTGTTTTCATCATACAATGGTGTTTCAGAAGAAATATACAAGAGAACAGCTATTATGCGAGATGCTTCCATTACCAATGGTTATGACAGCCTGACGGAAATGAATGATAAGTTTGCTGATAATACTAATAAGCTGAGACTCTCATTCAACAACTACTTTGCAGATGATATTCAGACCTCGGAAAAGATTAAAAAGACAATATTCTGGGTAATTATCGGGATAACTGCATTATCAATTATTATAGGAATGACCATAGCTCTGTTTTTATCAAAAAAAATAGCAAAGCCCATTAAATCGCTCAATACAATACTGGCAAAAGTGGAAACGGGTGATTTAACCGTCAGAGCAGATGTTGAAGGAAAAAATGATATCGGTGATTTGGGAAAACAGGTTAACAACGTATTAGACGGGCAACAAAGAATGGTAGAGCAGTTTAAAGAGACATCAAAAGAAATTACTACTCTAAAGCAAAGGCTGTCATTGTTGGTAAAACAAAATAAGGATAGTATTGGTAAGCTTTCTGATTCTAATTTAAACAAATCAAATGAAAAAAGGGTATTAGACACTGAAAGTATATTAACAGAGGTTAAAAAAGTTAATGAACACACTCAGAAGGCTGTCGGGGATAGCATCAGAGCCATTGAAGTAGCAAAATCAAGGGAAAAGACAGTGGAAGAGGCTGAGCTGGTTATAAACTCAATAAATGAAACAGTTAAATCTATAGCATCTTCTATTTCAAAACTTGAGTCTTCATCTGATAAGATAGGTGAAATTACAAATACTATTACCCAGATTGCTTCACAAACCAACCTTCTTGCACTTAATGCCGCAATCGAAGCAAACAGGGCCGGGCAACAGGGAAAAGGCTTTGCAGTAGTTGCCGATGAAATTAGAAAGCTTTCAAATGCCAGTAACCAATCTGCGGCAGAAATAAAATCCCAAATAAAGGAGATACAGGAAAGCATAAGTTTTGCCGCAGAAAAAATGAATGCTGGTGTAATAGGTGTAGAAGATGGTGCATCGAGAATTAATGAGGTAAAAGAAGGAATCGCCGAAATTATTGAATCTGTAAATATGGTAGCTGATACAATCAAGACTTCTGCAGACAAAGCATATAATCACTACGAGACAACTATGCAATTTGTTGAGGTTCTAGACAGTGCTACTAAAAATGAAAAAGAAACAGCAGCCGGAGGAAATATTAATGATATTATTGAGCTCCAGATAAATACGCTTAAGGATTTGGACCAGATAACAAGGCTTTTACACGATGCTTCAGATGAATTAATAAATATTTCGGATAAAGTTAAAATTTAGTCTGGAAAATAAAGGTATAAACGTGTGCGTTTGTGGAATAATTATACTAACGGCATACTGATTCAATAATAATTTATTTTGTCCCTTTAAGGGACATTTTTTTTTATGGAAAATAAAAAAGCCAGTTGACTTAAAATCAACTGGCCTGAAAGTACCTATCTGCTACATTCCTCTTCCGGGGATTATTGCATCAACTACGCCGTATATAACAGCCGCAATAATTGCACCTAAAATTGATATAGAGTAACCCGGAACTATAAACTTTATTGCATAGATTATAATTGCGGCGAGGATAAATCCCGAAATTCCTCTTCCAAATGGAGTAGCATTAACACCGGCAATTTTACTTACCAGCCAATCTAAAACAGCTAATACGACTGCGGCGATTAACAATGATACCCATGATGAAATTCTGAAGCCTGGAGTAAGCCAAGCTGTAATAGCTAATATTACCGCACCTACTACAAGCCTTAATATAAATGAGCCAAAACCTGAGCGTTCTCTATTTTCTACTTTTTCCATAGTATACTTATCCTTTCATTAAGAAATATTTAAGCACAATCTTCTACAATTGATAGATTTCACTTAGTAAAATCACTTATATTATATTTTGGCACTTATTGAAAATTGTATGCTGTTAAATTATGGGTTCTGACTCGATTGGGATTGCCCTTGCTGTTGCTGACCCTGTGTTTGTCCTTGCTGCTGCCCCTGTTGCTTGTTTGAACCCAGACCCGAAAGTATTTGCGGTATTTTATCCATTAATTGGCTGGCGTTTGCCGTGGCATTTAAAGGCATCATAGAAATATTATCTTTATCAACTACTATTACAGCGTCAGTACAAAGCCTTGCTCCCAGACCCAGAGCGCCTCCTGCCATATTAGCTGCGCCTGCCATTGAAGCTATGCCTGAAGGAGGATTGCTTCCCTGCTGAGCTTTACTGGCGGTACTGCCACTACCATACCCAAGAGTTACTGACACTATTGGTATGAATGTTTTATCACCATGTGTGACAGGTTTTCCTAAAAGACCTTCCTTTTGAGTAAAGCCTTCTAGGTTAGAAAATAACGTATTTACATTTTGGCTTAAGTTTGGTGTTTCATCCATTGATAAATCCCTCCTAAGATTTTTTTGTTTTTAATAAATTAATAAATGCCCGGCCTACGTTAACCTTTGCAGATGCATCTAAATAAATATAGTCATTTTCTGTTGTAAAATCTGGGTAGTGGCTGAATGAATCTATATTTATAAACTGCTGGGCAACATTTATTGCCCCGCAAGCGATGCCGGTGGTAAATGGGTTGAAGAACCCGTATTTTGTGTTTATATAAATATCCTTAGGCTTAATAATTCTTACAAGCTCGATTCCATTGTGTTTGCGTTTCTTTTTTTTCAATGTTTTTGTAAACAATTGCTTATTAAACACATAAAAATGTATAACCGGTATAGAATTTTCAAGGTTAATTAAAAGCTTTACAAAAGGATATAACCAGAATACGGTCATATTCATAACGGTTTTATCTGTATCTAGGAATAACTTTATCCTTATTGACTCTATAAATAGCAATGTTATAAATACTGCAATAATAATTAATAAAAGTAAAATAAGGCTCACTTAAAAACCTCCATTTAAAAAAATAAATTTCATATATAGAATAACCATCGATAAATGTTTTATGTTCTCAATATTTACTATAGGAAAACATTAAAAGCATAATACTGTTTTAATTACAAACACTAGATGTAGTTTGAAAATTAAATTTCGCAATAATGAAAGTGAAGGTGAAAATATGAACGAAAATGAAATTGAAATAACCACGTACGACAGGCTTTTAAGAGCTTGGGAAAACTCAATGGAGCTTGTTCGCGACTATGAAATGTATTCAAAAAGAATTGAAGAGGATGATATAAAACAGATCTTTAAGCAGTGTGCCGAAACAGAAGGAATGCAGGCTAGAAAATTCCGTCAACTGCTGATGCAATA
>CAYQCA010000052.1:0-19255 GCA_964415835.1 uncultured Clostridium sp.
AAAAGGAGCATCGCTCACTACTTTTTCAAAGTAGTTTTGCAACACTCCCTTTTTTACTCTTCACTTTCACTGCTTTGTTATAACACCTAGATTCAGAGAAAAATTTTCGACTGTAGAAAATTTTTCTCACATCAGCGGCGTTTCATCGAGGCGGGAGATGATGCTCAGTGCCAGGAAAACACTGGCACTGCCTGAAGCCCAAAGTAGAACCTACCACTTGTAGAAGCGAGGGAAATTTCACTGCCTCGTTATATTTGCATTTATAACTGTATATATATAAAGAAGATATTTTTTTATACTTTGGAGGCATTCTTGAAATTACTAGTATTTACTTCTCTACTTGCTTTTACATTAATTTTTTATGTAACAAACAAAACATCATTAAAAATATATTTCAAGAAAAGCTTACTGCCTCTATTTGGAGTTTTTGTAATTATTGCTCTTATAATATATCCTAAGGTAGCAGTCTCCTCAGCTTTATCAGGAATTAACCTGTGGTTTAATATAGTCTTCCCTTCCCTATTCCCATTTTTTGTTGCATCACAGCTTCTGAGCAGATCAGGCTTTATTAACCTATTTGGGACTATTTTAGAGCCCGTGATGCGTCCTCTTTTTAACGTACCGGGATGTGGGTCATTTGCGCTGGTAATGGGCATAGTTAGTGGCTATCCTATGGGTGCTGCAATAACGAGCGATCTAAGAAATCAGAAACTTTTATCAAGAACCGAAGCAGAAAGGTTGCTAACTTTCACTAATAATTCCGGTCCGCTTTTTATAATGGGCGCTGTTGCGGTAGGTATGCTGAAGTCTCCTGCTTTAGGTTATTTACTATATATATGCCATGTTTCTGCATGTCTTACAGTAGGTATGATATTCAAACATTATAAAAAATCAAAAAATAATAGTAACTTTAAAAATCATGGTATTAGAAAACAATTGCAAATAGAACTGCAGAAGCTTAGGAATTCGGATATAAACACTTGGACTCTCTTTGGAGAAGCCATTAAAAATTCTATATTGACTATCTTAAATATAGGCGGCTTCATAATCTTTTTTTCAGTACTTATAAATATTTTGCTTTCAAGTGGGATTTTGGGATGGATTTCTGGACTGATTCCCGGAATTATAAAATATCCGGGGTTAGGAACAAAAACCCTTAAAGGAATATTGTGTGGGCTTTTTGAAATCACAACCGGCTCTAACCTTATAAATTCAGCCTCTGCATCGCTAAATATCAAGCTTAGCTCTATTAGTTTTATAATAGGTTGGGCAGGGTTATCGGTTCATACTCAGGTAATGAGTATAGTAAGCACAACCGATATTAGCGTTAAACCTTATATCATCGGTAAAGCACTACAAGGTTTTATTTCTGCAATTTATACTTTTGTTGGACTTACACTTTTTCCAAGACTTTTTATTGCAGATTCTTCTGTTTTTTTAAACAAGTCATTAATATATACTAATAATTTAGGAAACATTTTTAAGATTTCACTTCAAAATGTTATCTTAATATCCCTTATTATGCTGGTAATATCCGTAGTTTATGTAAATATCGTTAACATCTGTTCAAAGAAAAAGCTACTTTAATTCTTCTCTGTTAGTTCTAATAACATCCGTAGCGTCAGTTAATATTTCCTCTACCTTATTAAGAACACTATCGGCATATTCTCTGGCACCCAGACGAATTTCTCTTGCATTCTTCTGAGCACTTGCAGTTATTTCATTAGCTTGCTCATAAGCTTTCTTAGTGATTTCATGCTCGTCTACTAAAGACGCAATTTTATTTTCCGCATCCTTTAAAATATTGTTCGCTTCTTTCTGAGCTTCAAGCAAAATTTTCTGGCGTTCCTCTTTTACCCATTTTGCCTGTTTGATATCATCAGGAAGCTTCAATCTCATCTCTTTTATAATCTCAAGTACCTCTTCCCTGTCAATTAAGCATTTCCCTGAGAAAGGTACACTGGTACTTCTTTCTACCAAGTCCTCCAAAGTTTCCAGTATGGTCAATATTTCCATTTGATTTTTCCTCCTTAGTTATTTTACATTAAGGCATGATTAAATAATAACTTCCCCATTTTGAGACGGCTATTTTCCGCCAATACTTCGTTGTAAGCAGTTGCAATAAAGCGATTATTGCGCCTTCCTCCGCCTTGTATTGACAAAAAATATCTCGCCTCAAAACGGAGTTTTATTATTTAATCATGCCTAAATTTATTTATAATATCGTTTTTTATACATTCTGGCACCAGTTCATTTATATTGCCATTATACATTGCAAGCTCCTTTACCATACTTGAGCTTAAAAATGAGTAATTAATATTTGACATCATAAAGAGTGTTTCTATTTCAGGCGATTGTTTCTTATTGAGCAGAGCCATTTGAAGTTCATACTCAAAATCAGATACAGCCCTAAGTCCTTTAATAATAACGTTAGCTTTACAATCTTTAACAAAGTCTACCAGCAAACCGGAAAAACATTTTATTTCTATATTGTTTCCGCAGGGTTCAATCACTCGTTTCAGCAAATCAACCCGTTCATCTATAGTAAATAACGGATTTTTACTATGATTAATTAAAACTGCAACTATGAGCTTATCACATATTTTCGATGCTCTCTCAATTATATCCAAATGCCCGTTTGTAACAGGATCAAAGCTCCCCGGGTAAATAAATGTCTTCATTTTAAATCATCCCTTTTATTTATGTCTCACTTGCGTCCTTAACAACCCGTTTATAAAAAGTCAATTTAGTTTTTCCATATTTTTGTACTTTAGAAACAATTAATGTTCCTATCTCATCAGGTAGTTCATCTTCAATATCGGTTTCTGCTACAATTAATACTCTTGTCTCCAGAATACCATTTTCTTCGAGACTGCGCAAAATTTTTGGTATTATATTTTGTCTATACGGTGGATCCAAAAAAATTATATCAAATTTTTTCCCTTGTTGGGAGAGTTTTTTCAATATTAATTGCGCTTCGCCAAAAAAAGTCTCTGATTTATGGATTAATTTTGTATGCTCAAGATTTTTTTGGATAATTTCAATACTTTTTGCGTTCTGGTCTGAAAAAACAGCACTCTCCGCTCCTCTGCTTAATGCTTCTATTCCAAGACTTCCAGTTCCTGCAAACAAATCCAGAACAACAGCATCTTCTATATAAGGAGCTATTATATTAAATAGATTTTCCTTAACCCTGTCAGTTGTAGGCCTGGTTTCCAAACCATCCAATGTATGTAATTTTAACCCCTTCGCAATTCCTGATATTACTCTTAATATATTATATTCCTCCTATGTGCACTTCTTTGTCTTTAATATTCCAAATCAAAAAGTATTTTATGACAAAGTTGCCTTTTCTCCAAAATATTTGCTTAAATACTGCTGGAGCCTTTTATTTTTCTTTAGGCCCGGATCAAGCTGAATATATTGTTTTGCGCTTAACTGAGCTTCTTTTAATATAATAACATCTTTATACAAATTAGCAATTTTTAATTCTGGCAGACCATGCTGCCTTGTGCCGAAAAATTCGCCTGGGCCTCTTATCTCCAAATCTTTCTCGGATATTACAAAACCATCATTGGATTTCTCCATAATTTTCATTCTTTCCTTAGAAACTTTTGAACCGGATTGGTTAAACAGTACACAATGGGACTGGTTATCCCCTCTTCCGACTCTCCCCCGCAGCTGGTGAAGCTGGGCCAATCCAAACCTCTCAGCATTTTCAACAACCATTAATGTAGCGTTTGGGACATTTACACCTACTTCTATTATAGTCGTTGAAACCAATATGCTAATTTGTCCTTCAACGAAGCTTTTCATAATTGCTTCTTTATCCGCTGACTTCATTTTGCCATGAATAATACCTACTTTTAAATCACTGAAAACATTGTTGCTTATATGCTCAGCCGTAGCTATTGCAGATTTGGCTTCTATCTCCTCCGATTCTTCAACAAGAGGACATACTATATAAACCTGTCTTCCTTCTTCAACTTTCGTTCTGATGAAGTTATTTATCCGCTCCCGCATAGACTCATTTACAGCATATGTCTTAATCGGTTTTCTTCCGGGAGGCAGTTCATCAATAATTGAAATATCCAGATCCCCGTATAATATTAAAGCAAGAGTCCTCGGAATAGGGGTTGCTGTCATTACAATCACATCTGGATTTTGACCCTTTTCAGCCAGAATAGACCTCTGCCTCACTCCAAATCTGTGTTGTTCGTCAGTAATTACAAGTCCAAGCTTGTTAAATTCAACTGTATCTTCTATCAGCGCATGTGTTCCGATAACCACATCAATTTCACCGGTTTTGAGCCCTTCAAAAATCGCCTGTTTTTGCTTCTTGGGCTGGCTGCTGGATAAAGTTTCAACTGAAATACCGAATTTCCCCAGCAACGGCTTAATTGATTTATAATGCTGTTCAGCCAGAATTTCTGTGGGAACCATCAATGCACCTTGATAACCGCACTTTACAGCTTTAAACAAAGCCAGCACTGCAATCATCGTTTTTCCGGACCCAACATCACCCTGAACAAGTCGATTCATTATATTATTGCTTTCCATATCTATTTCAACTTCCCTAAACACCTTTTTTTGTGCGTTAGTCAGTTGAAAGGGCAGCGACTGAATAAAATCATGCATTTCGTCCACTTTAGTATATTTTATACCCTGCCTTGCATTTGTTGCAATACTCTTATAGGAAAATAGCCCAAGCTGAAGCATAAATAGCTCTTCAAAAGCCAGTCTGTATCTGGCCTTTTCCTTTTCCTCGACAGATATCGGAAAATGAATTTGCTTCAGACTGTATTTAATATCGGCCAGGCTATATTTCTCCTTTATATCAGTCGGAAGTAAATCCTCAATTTCCGAGTTTTCCAAACTTTTTAGTCCTTCTTGAATAATAGTCCTCAAAATATTCTGGCTCAGCGCCTTTGTGGATGAATATACAGGAACAATTTTCAGGCTCTTTTTTAGCACTGTATTATCGGCCTTTTCAAAAACAGGATTCATAATCTGTAGCTTATTTAGTTTTCTCTCTACTTTACCATAAAATATATAATTAATGCCGAGCGACAATGAATTTTTAATGTACGGCTGATTAAACCAGACAGCGTTTATTTTGCCGGTACTATCCTGTATTGAAACTTTAGTCAGCAGCATTCCCCTTCTGGGTCTGGATTCATTTACATTAGATACAATAGTACCCTCAAAGGAACATACTTCATCACTTTGTATATCTGCAATATTTTTTATTTTGCTTCTATCTTCATAGTCTTTGGGATAATGGGTTAAAAGCTCATAAAGCGAAGTAATGTCAAGCTTTTTGAGCAAGTTACATCTTGAGTGTCCAACCCCTTTTATATATTGTATTGATTTACTCTGTAAATCTTCATACGACAATAGTTTCATAATTTATATCTCTCTTATTTATAATTCCAGTATCGAACTTATTGTATCATGAATTCGCAAGAATTTATGATACAATTGCCCATGTGCATTTCGGCATTAGCCGAAAATTTTGCACGGGCATAAATTCCTGCGGAGCTATATAATATATGCGCCAGCATATATTGTATCATATACATAAAGACCTTGCCAAACCATTATTGTTTAGCAAGGTCTCTTTCAGATTTCATTTAATATTTTAAAATTACTCATACTTAAACTTACTGAGGTTTGTTTTCATGTCCATCGCCAATGCAGCAAGATTTTTACTTGCTTCTGCAATATGTGCCATATTGGTGGTCTGCGATTCCACAGTTGCAAGAGTTTGCTCGGTAGCTGCAGCATTTTCCTCTGAAATAGCAGAAAGATTACCAAGAATTTGTATCATTTCATTCTTCCTGTTTTCTATTTCATTTCCTGATGAATTAAGTGCTAATATAACCGCTTTCATCTTTTCTATCGAGGAAGTAATGCTGTCAAATTTCTCTTTTGTCAGTTCAACACTCTGTGTCTGGCTATTTATAGTCTTATTAACCTCGTTGATAGTATTAACAGCAAAATCGATTTTTTGGGTCAGTTCTTTTACTACATTGTTAATTTCCTGAGTAAAGCTATTTGACTGCTCTGCCAATTTTCCAATTTCTTCGGCTACAACAGCAAAGCCTTTTCCCGCCTCACCAGCTCTGGCAGCTTCTATAGAAGCATTGAGAGCAAGCAAATTTGTCTGTTGTGTAATTTTTTGTATCATTTGGCTTGCAACTTTGATTTTTTGAGAGCTTTTCTGTGTCTCTGTAATAACTTTATTTATTTCATCAGTAGCGTTATTTGTAATATTTGTTTTTTCCATTAAATCATCAACAATTCTACTTCCTTCTTCTTTGATTTGATCTACATAATTTGCAGTATTGTTTAATAGATCCCTGTTCTTGCTGTCTTCAACCATTATTTCACTCAACCCGTTCATATGGTTCGAGCCTGTTTCGGTATCCTTAGCCTGTTCATACGCTCCTTTTGCAATTTCATCCACGCTTACTGAAGTTTGCTGTGCCATTGCAACAATCTGCTGGGTTGTATTATCTACCTCAATTGAAGAATCAGCAACTTTATTTGATATATCTGCAATATTTTTTATCAACTTGACCAGAAGGCTCTGCATGGAATCCATTGATCGTACTATAAGCCCAATTTCATCTTTTCTCTTTAAATATTTGTTGAGACTACTTTTATTATTTGTAAAATCATATTTAGCCAATTTATCGAGCTCGCCTGAAACAGAAACAATCGGTTTGGAAATCGAAAAGCTCAACAGGAAAGATGAAATTATACCAATCGATATAATAATTAGGCTTGCCAGGGCAATAAACATAATAAGATTATTTACAATAACTGAAACTTCTTTTTTCTCAGTGGCAGTACACAACAACCAGCCGGTCGATTGTACCGGTGTCATAACTGCTATGTAATCCTTACCCTGAAATTTATAAGAAATAAGAACCTGTTTTTCCAAATCAGACTTTTTCAACTGATTTGCCATATCAGTGAATTCATCGTTTTTTTCGGCTTCCTTAATTATATTAATTTGATTTGTCACATACTCTTTTTCCGGATATGCGTAAAAGGTCAGATCTCTTCCCAATACAAATGAAAAGTCATACTCGCCGTGTTTTATATTGTTAGTGTATTCGGTTAGTGAATTCCCATCTGTTCTTCCTATAAGAACACCTACTACTTGATTGTTATTTTTAATAGGTACTGCATAAATAATAACTGCCTGTCTGGTAACTTTGCTTATTATTACACTCGAAACATTCCCTTCTCCCCTCATAGCTTTTATAAAATATGCTCTGTCACCAAGCCCAGCCTTTTCACCACTCAATACGTAGTTTGCTTCCCCCGAAGGCTGTATAACTGCTATATCCAAATAACCAAGTCTTTCAGTCTCTTCCTTTATCTCAGCTCTTTGGGTGTTCCAGACCATAGACTTAACGCTATCACGGTTGGCCAATTCCTGTAGAATCTGAATTTTTGAATTAACGCTTAAATCAAGGTATTTAGAACCTTCTGTGCCAAGCTGCTTTAAGCTGTTTTCAACCTGATCCGACAAAGCCCGTGCGCTTAAGAATGAAGATAGGGCACCTACTCCTAACGCAATTAAAACAATGACTGTTCCTACATATAATGCAATTTTTACAGATAGTTTCATTATAATCTCCTTTAATAAAAATGTATTAATATGTGTACATTAATTTTATCATATTATGGCAATATTACAATATTTATTTGTTTATATGTAAATTTATGCAATTTAGCAAGGTGAGAGAAATAATATTCCAAAAAGTCTTGCAGTAAAGCACTTTCTTATGTTACAATAGTTATTGCTTTGATGCTGAATCGTAGAGAGACTAAAATTCTCCAATAATTAAAGGAGGTGTAATATATGGCAAAGTGTGAAGTATGCAGTAAAGCAACTGTTTTCGGAAACAATAGAAGCCATGCGTTAAATGCTACTAGCCGTACATGGAAACCTAATGTAAGAAAAATAAAGATAATTGACGATGGCACACCAAAATCAATTAATATATGCACAAGGTGTCTTCGTTCAAACAAAGTTACCAGAGCTATATAATTTTAATTACGTTAATTTCATTTAAAAGAGGACATTCCTAAAAATAGAAATGCCCTGTTACCGAACTAGAAAATAAAAAAGCGTTTTATTACGCTTTTTTATTTTTACCTTTTTAAAGATTTATCCTATTTTAAACATCCTTTTTAAAATGTTTCCAAAAAACTTAGGCATTTTTACTACTACTATCTTCATATGAACACTCCCCCCAATAAAGCTATCCACTATTTATATTATTCAACATATCTTACTTTCGTGATTATATTTATAAATTCTTTTAAATTTGCTGTCTAAATCCTGTTAATCAAGAATAAATATATTATTGTAAAGGGGTGTTTATATGCATATATTAGTGGTAACAAATTTTAAAAAAAAATTACTAATGGCATTTTCAGTAATACTCTTCTGGGCAATTATGATTGCTGGGGCTGCTTTCCTTATTGATACTTCGCTAAAATATATCGTAACAATAGATAATCAATTGTCTTTTTCCTACCCATCTAGCTTTAGCATATCCACCGTTTATTCCGTTGATGATAAGGCCACTCCTTATATCCAGGCAAGCAACAGCAATTACAAGAACTTTATTGAGTTTAAATCATTAGAAGAAAATTTTCAATTCAGTTATCCATCCATATTTCAAATTGAAAAACAAAATTTTCCGGGAAGTGAGATTTTATATCATATTGAACTTCAAAATAAAAAAGATAAAAACTACGTAGGATTTGTCCAGGTGTGGAATATGCCCTATTCACTCGAGAAATTCCTTGAGTCTTCTAAAGAGAATTCCCTTGCTGAATTTCTTAGCTTTTCTTCTGAAAAAGTAACGGTTAATAATGTTAACGGCTATTTCTGGGACTATACAGTAAAAAGCGGTATTGGTAATTACAGAAATCTGGAGGTATTTCTCAAAAAAGGTTCCAAGCTTTATAGAATCAGTTATTATATACCTGAAAATAAGTTCAATGAAGATGAGTATAACATGTTTTGGAAAATGGTCAATTCATTAAAGATAGGTTAATTAGAAAGATCATACCGAAATTTCAATATCATTGGCAATTTTAACGTTATTTCTGCCACTCTCCTTAGCTTTATAGAGGGCATTATCAGCATCTCTAATAAGGTCAACTTCATTTACCGACGTTTCAGGATAACATGCAATACCGAAACTCGCTGTTACAGATGCAGCAATAAGATTATCTTTAATTACAGTGCCTGCAATTTTGTGTCTATAAAATTCTACCCTTTCCAAAGCTTCTTTTAAAGAAGTATGAGGCAATATAATTACAAATTCCTCACCGCCGAATCTAGCTATAGTATCTGTTTCTCTTAAACTGCTCTTAATTGTCTGAGCAACACTCTTTAATACTACATCTCCAAAAAGATGCCCATAGGTGTCGTTAAACTTTTTAAAAAGGTCAATGTCAAGTATCACCAGTGATAAACAATATCCCATACTTTTTGCCAGTTGAAAATCGCTCTTGTATTTTTCATGGAAATAAACCCGGTTATTTACTCCGGTCAAGCCATCAACAGAAGCCAATTCCTGTAAATTCGCGTATAATTGTGCATTTTCAATTGCCATACCTACCTGTTTGCCAATCGTCTTTACCAATCGTAGGTTTTCATCAGTAAAGGTATTGTTGTTCTTGTGTTCTATAATTGTAAGCCCAAACTTCCGGGATTTTGAACTTAATGGAATACATATCAGTGATCCCACCTGACGTGATTTAATAAAATCATATTTGTCTGCATTAACTGAATTATCCATGATTGATTTTTCAAACTCTAATATTTCATGTAAAATAGTACAATCTATATTCTTATTTAAGATTTCTAGTTCTTCCTTATCTTTTATATTTGTATACTGAACTTTTAATTTTTTTGAATTATGATCACGCAGTGCTATTGTTGAATTATTAACACCCATGACACCTATAATTACATCATTGACAAACTTTAGGAGTTCTCCGATATCTAAGATGGAGTTTATAGCCTCACTTATTTGTTGTAGTGTATAAAATTCGGCAATACTCGCAGTAAGCTTTTTATTTGTATCTTCTAGCTTATCATTGGTCCTTTTGAGCTCGTCGTATTGATTCTTAATTTCATTTTGAGCTGCTGTCAGTTGTTCATATTTTTCACCTAATTCTAAAATAAGTCTTTCGTTTTCAATCTCATTTTTAAAGCTTTTTTCTCTCGATTTACTATTAACATTCAATATGGCTATCAAAAGTATATATGTACAAATAAGCTCATAGAAGGCATAAAGAAAGCCGCCAAGGCTAAATTGTTCAGGATAAATCACAAAGAAACTCAAAATCATATACATTAATTTTATAAAAGCGCTTAATCCAAGCAATATCAAGCTGTTCCTTTTATCCCGTGCAAGGCTGGTGAAAATTAAAGGCACAATAAGAATAATATATTCCAGCACATCATAAAAACCTACCATAAAAAAAGAAATCAGTATTACTTCTATGGTCCTAACAGTCAAAAATGTTTTATCCGTATAAGACTTTAAATTATCTATAAATATCATTTTAAGCACATTCAATCCGATAAGAACAATAATAAACAACTTTAATAAATACGCTTGTTTTCCAACCGCATCAACACTAACATTCAGTTCTATTCTAATTATAATTTCAGCAAACAATAATACAATAAATACCCAATAAAGGTTAGAAATAACCTTTTCATATTTTTGTATTTTATTCATACAAATCCTTTCTAAATTAAATCTAGACTTTGGAATTTTCCCAGTAAATCTCTATTGAATCTCCCGACTGAATATTATCTGTAAAATTTGCAGGTCCTCCATTTAATTTTAATACAATATTTCCTTTAGGCACAGTTAAGTCAAAGTTAATATAACTAAAAACGTCAACAAAAATGTATGATTTATCGTTATTTAAAATAACCTCATCACCATTTACATGTATAACAAACGAATCCTTAACATCATCCCCTACCTCAGCCATTACTTCCTTCCGGGCTTCATCCGGGACTATAGGAGGTATTTCTTCTAGGTCTATAGTCCTATTCGTATTATCGGTATTATTTTTAGAATACTTTATAGCATCATTATTTTGTAAAATATAATCCAAACCTGTACTACCATTATTCACCAGTAATTCGCTGCCGTTTAGATTCAGTTCAAACTTTACAACCAAATCGTTTAAGGTCACAATTTCATCAATCTGTACATTATCCTCATCTTTAATAATGCTTGATAACTTCGCCGAAGTACCATTAACAAAGGCAGTAGGCATAAGATTAAACTCTTTGTCATTAAAATATATTTTTAATCCCTCTGGATTTTTTATGTAATCAAAAGCGTACTTAATCGCGTCTTTACCGCTATATGCAGGTTTTATATTAATTGAATCTCCGGCATTAATTACTGTGTCTATACTGGCCAAACTTTCATTTACATATATTTCTGCGGCACTCCCAAGTTCGCCTTTTACAAACATTTGCCTGCCATTTAAAGAAAATTTCAAGCCCTTACCCGTTCTCCCCAAAAGCATATCAGGGTTATAACCCACCAAAATCAGCGCATCTGCCACAGTCAGATTTTTAGAATTAAAAAGCCTTATATTTTCACCATTTACTGTGACTGACATAAAATCCTGGCCACGCTTTGTATATGCCATCATAGCTATGCCTAAAGGAGTTATTGATTCTGGTCCGGATAACTTTTTAATTTTAGTCTTTATATTTTGTATTACATCTCTTCCTCTTACAGCAACTCTTTCTCTCTGAAGCCCCAACCCTTCTGCTATTTTTTCGGAAAGACCGGGTATTTGGCTTCCTCCCCCAATCAGAAAAACAGCATTTGGTGCTTTAAGGTTAAACTCAAGAATTTTTTGAGAAATGCTTGCAGCAAGCAACTCAATCGCCGGTTTTATTAATTCCAGCGCTTTATTATTACTTATCTCGGTCTTTTTTCCCAGGATATCAGTAAACCTGATTATATCCGCTCCGGAAGATATAGAAATTTTAATTTTTTCTGCAGTATTGAAATCCACGAGAAACTCCTGTGCTATTTTTTCCGTGATTTCATCCCCTGCTGTCGGTACCATCCCGTATGCAACAACAGAACCATCTTTAGTTATTGCTATATCCGACGTTCCAGCACCTATATCAACCAGTACCAAATTAAGAAGTCTAAGATCCTTAGGTATAGTTACACTTATAGCAGCAATAGGCTCTAAAGTTAAACTGACTACCTCAAGTCCAACCTTGGACATAACAGTGTATAGGCTGTCCACAACAACATAAGGTAAAAACGTTGCTAAAATTTCAACCCCAATCTTCTTCCCCTTATGTCCTATTAAAGAAGAAATCACATAACCGTTCAGATAGTAATTAACCACACTATACCCAACACAATAGAACGGTACTCTTTCTTCATTTAAAAACTCAGAATCCAGTTCAATCTGAGCCTTCTGAACAGCATCAACTTCAAGACTTCCAACGATTTCTGCCGTAATTTCACGACCTTGTTCAATATCATAATCCAATTTAATCTGAGTTGTGCGTAAAACTCGTCCCGCAGCGGCTATGGCTACTTTTGTCAAAGTAAAGCCTAAAGTCTTTTCGAGTCTGCTTTTTACTTCAGATACCACTTCGGCAACTTTTGCGATATCATGTATTTGTCCATCCAGCATAGCCCTGCTTTGATGCTCAAATATTTCAGCTGCAACAACTTTAAAACATTCTTTTTCATAAAAGCCTACGATTCCAACAACTGTCCTGGTTCCAATATCTAATGCGAATATTAAATCATCTCTATTTAGATTTTCTTCCTTTTTTGTTTTCTTCTTTAACCCAGGCATAACTACCCCCTTAGTAGTATTAAGCACCTATTTTCTTTTTGCCATAATCACATAAATGGCTTATTTCACATTTCTCACATTTCGGGCTTCTTGCAATACAAACCTCTCTACCATGAAAAACAAGTTCATGGCAAAAGTCAGCCCATCTATCTTTTGGCACTATCTTCTGGAGATCATATTCTATTTTCTCCGGATCCTCATTCGTTGTCAGTCCTATACGATTTGACAGTCTTTTGGCATGAGTATCAACAACAACTCCCTGAATGCCGTATACTTCATACAGCACCAAATTTGCAGTCTTTCGTCCAACACCCGGAAGTTCCAGAAGCTGTTCCATATTATCCGGAATAACACCGTTATATTTCTCCAAAAGCATTTTGCAGCAGGCAATTATATTTTTGGATTTATTTCTATAGAAACCT
This sequence comes from uncultured Clostridium sp., assembly GCA_964415835.1. GTDB lineage: Bacteria > Bacillota > Clostridia > Acetivibrionales > DSM-1351 > Ruminiclostridium. The sequence continues at coordinate 13,332 of CAYQCA010000052.1, forward strand.
GTTGATTTTATATCTTGTTCCAGTTCACTCAAGTCTGCATTTGCAAAATCTTCAGCATTTTTATACTTTTTATATAAATACTTTGTTACAATATTAACTCTTGCATCTGTGCACTGTGCTGCAAGCTGAGTAGATATAAGCAATTGTAATGGTGTTCCGTATTCCAATGAACATACAGCATCCGGGTATAATTTATCAAATATTTCTATTATTTTTAAAGTTCTTTCTTTTTTTGTCATTTATATTACCTCTTTATTTTTTTCTCTCAATTGCGTGTATATAAAGCTCCAGATATGCTCTGGCCGGGTTCTTCCATGAAAAATCACTCTTTAATGCCCTTAAAACCAATTCATTCCATTCATTGGGCTTATGATTATATAATTGTATTGCTCTTTCAATACAATTTCTGCAGGCTCTAACCGAAAATTCATCAAATGAAAAACCGTTTCCGGTGCCATTATGTGCATCATAGTCTATAATCGTCTCAGCAAGTCCACCTGTTGCTCTTACTACTGGTATTGTACCATACCGGAGACTAATTAACTGACCAAGTCCACAAGGCTCAAATCGTGATGGCATAAGAAAAATGTCACAAGCAGCATAAATTTTCTTGGCTAAATCCGCGTTAAATTCAAGGAAAACCTTGATATTATCCGGATACTTTTTTTGCAGTGCAGAAAATGCTTTATGATAATACTCATCTCCCAATCCTAAAACGACCAATTGAACATTTTCTGTTTCTATAAGCCCCTCAACGCTTCCCAGCACCAATTCAAGGCCCTTTTGGCCAGAAAGCCTTGTAACAATACCCATAAGCGGAGTATTACGTTGTGGAAGCCCGTATTGATTCTGAAAAGCTCTTTTATTTTCTATCTTGCCCTGAATACAATTGCTTTCAAAATTTACATATAAACTCTTATCTTTTGCCGGATTAAACTCATCATATGATATTCCATTTACAATTCCAAACAATTCGTTTTTCCGTTTTGTGAGTATGCCTTCCATTCTTTCTCCATATGCGGAAGTCAATATCTCTTTGGCATACTGCTTACTTACAGTATTTATAATGTCTGCATATACAAGACCACATTTCATAAAGCTAAACATACCGTAAAATTCGGCCTTTTCTGAAGTAAAGTAACCTTCCTCCAGACCGAGATATTCAGTAACACCAGCATCAAAATTGCCCTGGTACTCCAGATTATGAACCGTAAAAATAGTAGCTATGTCTTTGTAAAAGTCAAATTTCCGGTATTTTTCGTTTAGCATAAGGCATATAGGGCCTGTGTGCCAGTCATTGCAATGAATTATGTCAGGCTTAAATCCAATAGCCGGTAACATCTCCAATGCAGTCTTACATAACAAAATAAACCGTTCTGCATCATCATTGTAGCAATATATCCCGCTTCGGTTAAAATAATGGTGATTTTCAATAAAATAAACAGGAATTGCTTTCTTCTCAGTATCGTAAATACTGGTTTCCTTTATAATGCAGGTTTCATTGCGAGTTCCCATCACAACCGGAAAATCGGCAACATATTTAGACTTTATATCTATACTCCCATATCGAGGCATTAATACTCTTATATCATGTCCCAGTAACGATAACTCCTTCGGCAGGGAACCAGCTACATCCGCAAGCCCTCCGGTTTTTGCAAAGGGATCAACCTCAGCAGATACAAAAAGAATTTTCACAAGTTATTACCTCCCAGTATTTTGAGCTCATGTAAGGCTACGTTTTTAAAACCAATTCTTTGGTCATTTTAATAAAAATATCTGATATATATGGGTCAAATTGTATTCCTTTACATCGTTCAATCTCATTGATTGCATTTTCCATACACATTGCCCTTCTATATGGTCTGTCACTGGTCATTGCATCAAAGGCATCAGCAATACATAATATTCTTCCCAATAAACTTATTTCTTCACCCTTTAGTCCATTTGGATAACCACTTCCGTTATACTTTTCATGGTGTTCAAGAATAGCATTTAAACCATTACCCAAAAAATCTACGCCTTTTAAAATATTAAAAGAAATTAACGGGTGCTTTTTAATCTCTGAAAATTCCTCTTCAGAAAGCCTTTCAGGTTTATTTAACACCTGAGCCTGAATACCAATTTTACCGATATCGTGTAAAATTGCAGCATATCTTAGGTCTTTTATTAAATCCTCACTTAAATTCATATATGATGCTATCTCACATGCAATCTCCATTACCCTCTGACAATGGCCGCTGGTGTATTCATCCTTTGCTTCGATTGCATTTACAAGGGACATAACCGTTTGAATATATCCTGTATTCAAACTCTCGGAATATATCAAGAGTTCTTCTTTTACTTTATTAAGATTTTCAATATTATCATTAAGCTCCTCGTTTACAGCAGCTGTCTCCTCATATAATGCTTCTATCTCCTGTTTCTGTGCATAAACATCATTAAATAAACGAGATTTATCCATTGCAACGGCTGCATAATTTGATATGCTTTTTAAGAAAGTAAGATTTACTCTTTTAAACGAATTTTTAACCGAAGTTTCAATAAAAATGACACCTAGTTGTTCGTTTGAAATATTAAGGGGTATCGCAAGTTTATCTCCATAAATGCCTCTTTTTGTTATAAATATATTATATTTCACTACCATAGAATTATTGTTAAAGCAATTTGTAACAACAGAATCGTTACCAAAATACTTTCCAACTTCATCGTAAATAACATCACCAATCTCATATCTGCAATACAAATGGTCCAAATCCGGTTCTTTAAGGCAAACCAAGCATCTATCACAGCCTGTAAATTTTTTAAATACATCAAAAACATAATTTAGGATACTATCCATATCAATCGTTGAATTAAATTTTTCCGAGGTTTGTCGAAGTGCTTCCAATTGCTGCTGTTTTTCTATCAATAATTTAAATATTCTTGCACTATACTTATGGTTAAATGGATTATTACTTTTCCATTTATGATTGAAGATCAAATGTTTAAGATCAAAAACAAAAAACATTATTGCGAATATATAACCAATATAAGTAGTTATGACAGAACAATTTATATTCCCGCCAATAATGAGGATAAAAGCTATAAAACCAAACAAATGCTTAATAATATGAGAGTGATACCTCAAAAACTCCATAAAATCCTCCGTAATTATATTCTTCTCGGTTATTAAACACCATACTTTTTATTGTAAAGTTTTTTAACATTATTAGCAATATTTAATTATTTTTTATTCTATTATATACCAAAAAAGCGAGTTCAAATATTGAACCCGCTTTTTTACCAATCATAATCTTAAATTGTCAAGGCTAGAGGCATCTAAATGCCTCAATATATTTTATTTTGTTTCTCCTAAAGTTACATTTAGTTTCTTAGTAGTTCCTTCCCTGTATACTTCAACAGAAACAGTATCACCCGGCTTGAACTTGTTCTTCTCTTCTTCCAGCTCATCAAAGGACTTTATTGCTTTATTGTTGAATTTAGTTATTACATCACCAGGCATAATACCTGCCTTTTGAGCAGCCCCAAGCATTTCGGTATCTGCAACATAAACTCCTGCAGGCATATTGTTTTGCTTTGCCAATTCTTCAGTATATCTCTGATCAACAGAAACTCCTAAATACGGTTTTGAAATATAGGTATTTTTAACAAGCTGATCAGCAATTGTTTTTACATCATTAACAGGTATTGCAAATCCTAAACCTTCAAAACCAGTAGCTACCATTTTAACAGTGTTTACTCCGATTAACTTACCTTCTATATCAACTAAAGCGCCACCGCTATTACCAGGGTTTATTGCAGCATCAGTCTGAACTAGCTTAATTTTTTTACCATTATCAAGTTGTACAGTTCTATTCAATCCACTTACAACCCCTGATGTTACAGAGCCCATATACTCCAGGCCGCCAGGGTTACCAATAGCAATAGCAATTTCGCCTACCTTTAATTTGTCAGAATTCCCTAATTCAATAGCAGGTAGATTTTTTTCATCAATTTTTAATACAGCCAGATCAGTTTTTGAATCGTATCCTTTTAGAGTAGCAATATAAGGTTTATCAATCCTGCTTGGCAGGTATACCTCTATCTTGGCATCATTTCTTATGGTTCTTGTTTTGTCATTTATAGCACCTTCAACTACATGATGGTTAGTAATTATATAGCCATCAGTGCTGTAAATAATTCCCGAACCTTCTCCTCCTTCCTGCTGAATACCAAACAAAGCGTTATTATTCTGATAGCTGGTTCTGATACCGACAACTGACGGACCAACCTTTTCAGCGACACTGGTAATCGCAGATTCTTGAGTTTGAACGATCTCAACTTTTTTATATTCGCTGACTGAAGGCAAAGCACTTTCTATTCTAGAGTTAGGAAACAATTCTGATACAAAATCTCTTAGTTGTGGTTGAATTGCAGGTGCAACCACGAGCAACATAACAGCAATAAATGTAGCCCCGAATAAAGAGCTTAAAATTGAAACCAACACATATTTCCATACATTTGATTTATTACTTGTTTTTTTATAGCTTTCTTTATAATAATTATTAAAGTTTGCTCCTCCATTATTACCCTGGTTGTTTTCATTCGCCAAGAAATTCTGCGCTTGCCACAGTCTTTGTGTTTCCTGGTAGTTATCGCTGTTCGTAACAGACTCAGAGGTACTTACATCTGAGGTACCCATCTCACCTGCATCCTGTCTAACAGAATCATTACTGTCAGACATATCTATAGTGTCATTTGGTGATTGAGAAGCTTCATTTTCTCCAATATCAACCTCTCTGTTTTCTGTATCATCAATATGAGCCTGAACATCTTCTTGAGGTTCATTGCTTACATCAAATTTTTCATCACTCATCATTTTGTCCTCCTTAAGTTTCACTTATAGTCTTATTGTAAAGGGGTATTTTTAAAAAATTATGAACAAACTGTTAATCTTCTTTTTGATTTTTAAAATAATCAAGTGTGAATGTAAATTTGGTACCCGATCCTATTTCACTTTCAACCCAAATATCCTGTTTGTGCTCAGAAATAATATTTTTAACAATTGCAAGTCCCAGGCCGGTTCCTGTTTTGTCTACTCCGCGGGACTTATCAGATTTATAAAATCTATCCCAAATTCTCTTTTTATCATTTTCATCTATTCCGATTCCGCTATCCTTTATCGAAACATATACCTTATCTTTATTCTTTGCAGTTTCAACGAAAATCTTCCCATTTTCATTAGAAAACTTCACTGCATTGTGCAGCAGATTTATTATTACCCTCTCAATAGAATCCCTGTCAGCTTCGACCAAAAGGTCTTCAATTTCAAAATTCGCTTCTATTTCGAGATTTTTAGAAGTAATTATCGTTTCCTGTTTTATAACGCATAATCTGACAAGTTCGTTAATATCAAATGGTCTTAAATTCAGGCTCATTTCTCCGGATTCCATTTTCGCCAGATCCAGTAAATCGTTAACCAATCTGTTTAGTCTGTTTGTTTCATCTCTTACAATTGCAAGGTAATCCCTTTTCTTTTCCGGTGGAATCGTTCCGTCCAAAATCCCCTCAATAAAGCCTCTTATTGATGTCATAGGAGTTCTTAGTTCATGTGATACATTTGCAATGAACCCTCGTCTCATTTCCTCCAGCCTTTGCAAATCATCAGCCATTTGATTAAAACTAACTGCAAGCTGGCCCATTTCATCATCCGAAGCAACCTTTAGCTTTTTACTGAAATCCCCACCCGCAATTATTTTGGCGGCATTATTGATCTGCTTTAAAGGTTTTGTAAATCTCAGTGTAAAGACATATATCAGAATAATGGCTAAAAATATTGCTGCGCCTCCGGATATCATGAATAGATTAAATACTGATGCCCTCAGTTTAAGAACCTGCGGGACCGGTGTGTGTAAATAAATTGCCGCTATAGTCTCTTGTTTCCC
>CAYQCA010000053.1:0-18976 GCA_964415835.1 uncultured Clostridium sp.
AATTTGTACAATGATATACTTTAACCATAAGAAAAACATTCTATTACTATTTACAAGGAGGAACTTATGAACAGTAGTTGGAGGAAGGTTTTAATCATTATGCTGTCAGTCAGCATAATACTAGGTGCAGCAGCATGCGGAAGCGCGCCTGCTGAAAATTCAACATCATCAGAATCTACAGCCGGTAGCAGCCAAACGGCAGAAGCAACAACAGAAGATGGTCCGCTGACACCTTATAAGGAAACATTGGAAATAACCATACCATACTCAACCAGTCCTAATGTGTTTTACATAGAAGGTGAGTCACATGAGGACAACTTTGTTTCAAGATTTTATACTGAAAAGTTGAACGTGAAATACAAAGCAAAGTGGGTAGTTGATAGTTCACAATCGGGGGAAAAGCTGAATGCCGCAGTAGCCAGTAATGATTTACCTGATATGTTTATAGTATCTCCGGAACTAGCCGGTAGACTTATGAAGGCTGGACAAGTGCAAGCGTTGGATGAAGTTTATAATAAGTATGCAACTGACAGACTAAAGGAAATTTGTAGCTACCAGGACGGCAGAGGATTTTTGGCAACAACAAAGGATGGTAAAATCTATGGCTTGCCACAATCAAATGACTTTGCAAACAATATTCCGATGTATTTCATAAGAAAAGACTGGCTTGACAAACTGGGAATGGCAGTTCCGAAAACTCAGGACGATTTGCTTGCTGTTGCAAAAGCGTTCAGGGATCAGGACCTTGATGGAAATGGAAAGAAAGATACGATTGCCATTGCTTTTGACAAGAGCCTTGGTCAGGACAGGGCAGGAATAAATGCTTTTTCAAATCCCTTCAAGGCATATAGTGGAATATGGATAAAAGATACAAATGATGGCTTGATGTATTCAAGTATTCAGCCGGAAATGAAAACTGCTCTTGGATTTATGCAGACTCTATATAAGGAAGGATTACTTGACAAAGAATTTGCCGTAAAAGACGGTTCAAAGGTTGCTGAAGATATTGCTGCAGGTAAAATCGGAATTTTCCCGGGAGTATTCTGGAGTTCATTATGGCCACTGGCCGGTTCTGTTGATAATAATGCGAATGCAGACTGGGTACCATGTACCATAGCCCAAAATACTGATGGAAAGAAAGTAACTCAAAACAAAATTTTCTCTTATTCTAGTATTGTAGTTCGCACTGGATTTGAACATCCTGAGGCTTTGATAAAAAGTATGAATTTATGGGCAGAGATGTTCCATGGAGAGTACTCAAAACAATTTAACGAAATGCTTTCTACTGAGAAATATAAGCCTATTGCTGATAATTGGCATGTATATGCACTCCCAGGTTTCTTTGCTCATCCTGAAAAGAATGTTTTCCTTTCAGAAAACTTTATAGAAATGTGGGATGCCCAAAATCCTGAACTTGCAAAAACCGGTGAAGCTAAAAACAGATGGGATATTGTAAAAGGCGGAGGTTCCCAAGGCTGGGCACATAAAAAATTTCTTTATGAAGCTGAGCCTATACTAAAGCAATATGATGGATTTGTGTATGACGAATTTGTCGGAGCTCCGACACAAACCATGATTCTAAGAACTGCAAACCTTAGTAAGCTGGAATATGAAAAGTTTATTGCAATTATTATGGGTGAGTCACTTGATTCATTTGATAAGTTTGTAAGCGATTGGAAGTCACAAGGTGGAGATAAAATAACTGAAGAAGTAAATGAGTGGTATAAGTCTGTAAAATAATAATTATCCAATAAAACTATGGTGTCAGCTCAGCTGTCAATTGTCAGCTGAGCTGAACATTATAAAGGGCGGTAATTGACCACCTTAGACACTGTTATGAGGAGATGGATTATGAATATCGTTAAAAAATTGCAGCTTAAAACTACATGGCCTCTTCATTTAATGCTTTTTCCAGTTATTGTGCTGCTCGTGATTTTTTGCTACATTCCAATGGTGGGAATTGTTATTTCTTTCCAAGACTATATTCCCACTAAAGGATTTTTTGGTTCGACATGGATTGGGTTGGAAAACTATAAGTTTTTATTCTCAATCCCTGATTTTTCTCAGACCATAATAAACACACTTGTTATATCTATAAGCAAGATAGTATTTGGAACTTTGGTTGCTTTGATATTTGCAATATTTTTATCAGAATCAAATTTGAATCGTATTAAAAATTGGGTTCAAACATTTGTATTTTTACCCTATTTTCTTTCTTGGGTTATATTAGGCGGACTGTTTGTTGATGTTTTTTCTCTTGAGGGTGCAATAAATAATATAATTAATGCTTTAGGCGGAGAAAGAATATTTTTTATGGGAAATCCCTTCTGGTTTGTTGTGATTTTAGTTATTACTGATATTTGGAAAGGCTTTGGCTATAGCATGATAATCTATTATTCAGCTATACTGAATATCGACCCTTCACTTTACGAAAGTGCAACAATAGATGGTGCAAGCAGAGTAAAACAAGTACTTCACATAACAATTCCGGGAATAATGCCAATTATCATAGTAATGGGGATGCTTTCATTGGGAAATATCCTTAATGCAGGGTTTGACCAGGTTTTTAATATGTATAATCCTCTTGTATATAATACCGGTGATATTATTGATACATATGTTTATAGAATGGGTATCGTCAGCGGGCAATACAGTATTGCAACCGCAGTTGGATTGTTTAAGTCCTTTATAGGCATGGTACTTATAATTATTGGAAATATGGCAGCCAAACGCTTTGCAGGTTATAGAATATTCTAGTGAGGTGCAACGATGAATTTAAATACCCAAAAACCTGAAATTCCTATTTACAGGAGATCACATACATTAGGATCAAAAATTTTTACTTTTATTGGCAATTTATTATTATTGTGTGCTGCAGCTTTATGCATACTTCCTATCTTACACTTGATTGCAGTTTCGCTAAGTTCAAACGGACCTGCAAATGCAAACCTGGTTGGTATTGTACCGGTAGGATTTAACTTAAAATCCTATGCAGAGGTAGTTAAGGATGAAAAAATGTTGGTTTCAATGTGGCAAAGTCTAAAGAGAGTGGGGATTGGAGTTCCTGTTAATATGATTCTAACTTTGCTGGCTGCATATCCTCTCTCACTAAAAAAGGAACAGTTTCCGTTAAGATGGATTTATTCAGGGCTACTTATTTTTACAATGCTATTCTCAGGTGGTCTGATACCATCTTATATTCTGATTAATAAACTGGGCTTGATGAATAACATTTTTGCTCTGATTTTGCCGGGTGTACCAGTCTTTAATGTAATAATAATGATGAATTTTTTTCGACAGATTCCGTCGGAACTTACAGAAGCTGCATTTATTGACGGTGCAGGGCATTTCACAATAATGTCAAAAATATACATACCTCTTTCGGGAGCAGTTTTTGCAACCCTTACGCTTTTTTGCTTTGTCGGACATTGGAATTCATGGTTTGATGGTCTTATTTATATGACTCAGCTTGAAAATTATCCGCTGCAAACCTATATACAATCCCTTGTTGCAAGAATGACGACTTCTCCCGACCTGGAAGAAGCAAAGCGGTTGGCATTTATATCACGAAGGTCTCTTTTATTCGCAAGAATTTTCGTTTCCATTGTTCCAATAATAGTAATTTATCCATTTTTACAAAAGTATTATAAAACAGGTCTCGTAATAGGTGCCGTGAAAGGATGAGAATATGAAGAAGATACCCTTAATTGATGTTACTGATTTATACCATCCCTATCAGGACCCCGGAGACAATTTCGATATCATAATGCCCTATTCTCTGCCTGAAATTGACTTAAAGGCTGTGATACTGGATGTAACACAGGATTACCGTTATGCAGTCTCGACCCAAAGTGTAATTGAGTATGCTGATAACACGGGTCCGAGAGATCCCGGAATTATTCCGGTGACACAGCTGAATTATCTGTATGGGAGGAATGTACCCTTTGCGGTAGGGCCCTTTGGGAAAATGAAATCACCCCAGGACAAAATGCCGGATGTACCGGCATTCCAACAGCAGGGAATCGACTTGATTATAAACACTTTGCGAAATAGCATTGAAAAAATTGAGATTGCTGTTTTTTCATCCCTGAGGACGGTAGCTGTCGCCTATAACAGGGAACCCGGCTTGTTCAAAGAAAAGGTAGGCAGAATCCATATTTGTGCCGGAGCATCTTCGGAAGAATATCTCGAATGGAATGTAGCGTTGGATGTTAATGCGTTTGTTTGTATGCTCAGATCTGAGTTGCCAATAGCTATCTATCCCTGTGCATCCAAGGACGGCCCTTTTGCGCTGGATCACCATAATTGCTTCTGGAGGCTAAATGATCTTGCGTTTATACAAAATATGGACAAAAAGCTTAAACAATATCTATGGTATGCTTTTGAGCGAATAGAAAGAAACGATTTTCTTATGACCATGGATGAAAATGTAGAAGAGGAAAAAATGCAGGGTATTTATGACAGGGTGCATAATGTATGGGAGACGGCTGTGTGGATCAAACTGACCGATAGAGAGCTTGTAAGAAAGGCGGCCGGAAAATATAAAATTGTTTGCAGAAATACGTTGAAGGATTCCGACGTAGTTTTAATGAATCAGCTGCTTCCCTGTAAGATTCAAGTGAAGGATGATGGCTCAATGAAGTTTGAACTTACAGATGAAAGTACAAATTTCAGCATCTATTACAGAGAAGATCCTGAAGAAAATGAAATCGCCTTAAGAGAAGCACTGGCAGACCTTTATTCATCCTTTAAGGTGCAGTGAATATAGAAATAATGGAGGATTGTAGCATGGATAATATAAAACTCATACTAGATACTGATATAGGACCGGATTGTGACGATGCAGGGGCAATAGGATTACTACATATTTTATCACGTAAAAAAGATGTGGACATTCTGGCAATGACACATTGTACCTCGAGTCCATATGGGTGTGGCTGTATCGATGCTATTAATATTGCTTTCGGCAAAAAAGACATACCGATAGGTACATTGCAAAAGGCCGGATTTCTGGATGCTCCGGAGTACTACAAATATAACAAGTATATAACTGAGAATTATGAAAACCGTTTTAAAATGGGGTTAAAACCTGCTCCGGCACTGGATACTTTAAAAAATGCATTATTGAATGCAACAGGTGGAAGTGTAACGGTTGTGTCAATCGGACCATTGACAAATCTTGCTGAACTGGTAAATGATATGGGGGGCAAAGAGCTTGTTAAGGATAAAGTAAAACTATTGGTTGCAATGGCTGGTTGTTTCACTGAACAAATCGAAAATGTGCCTTATGCTGAATGGAATGTTGAAATGGACATAAAAGCAGCACAGCTTGTATTGGAAAAGTGGGAGAGTGATATTGTTTTTGCTCCGTTTGAAACAGGTATTGATATTATTACCGGTGTTTCGTGGGGAACTATGTCTGAGAATAATCCTATTCGCAAGGCATATGAATTACATAGTCCGGGTGGAAGGCCAAGCTGGGATTTGACTGCCATTTGGTATGCTGTTATGGGTACCGAGCCACACTTTAAGCTTTCAGAAAGAGGTAATATAACTATTGAAGATGATGGGAAATCACTCTTTACACCTGATCTAACTGGGCGTTTCAGATACTTAATGCTGTCGCAAAATACTAATGCTTCAGAAATTGCGGGTTTCATAGACAAGCTCTGGGCAGATTAAAATAATGAAAAAAGTGGGAAAAGTATGTCTTCCCACTTAATCTACCTGTTTTAATTGCATTTTGGAAGTTCTATTACCGATTTAAACAAATCACCGTCAATTTCTATATGGAAGCTGCCACCTTGCAGTTCTGTCAGGCTTTTTGCAATTGACAGCCCTAGGCCGGAGCCTTCGCTATGCCTGGAGGCATCTCCTCTTTTAAATCGTTCCATTAACTCATCTGCGCTAATATTAAGCTCATATGCAGATATGTTTTTTATTGATATACATATATTCTCAGCTTTCACAGTAGTATCAATGTAGACTCTTGATTGTGGCAGAGCGTATTTGAACACATTTGATAATACGTTTTCAATAACCCTCCAGAGTAATTTCCCATCAGCATTTACCAGGATTTTATCTGCAGGCAAGGTAGTTTTGAAACTAAGACCGGAGGCTTCGATTTTATCAGACAATTCACCCAGTCCCTGATTTATAAGAGAAACTATGTTTAATTTTTCAAGGTTTACCGGGATATTCCCGCTGCTTGCTTTTGCTGCCTCGAAAAGATCATCCGTAAGGATTTTAAGCCTTTGGGATTTCGTGTCAATAACTCCTAAATACTTTAGAGCATTGTCTGATTGGAGACCTTCATTTTTTAGTAAATCCACATAGGTTATTATGGAGGTCAAAGGTGTTTTTAAATCATGGGATACATTTGTAATAAGTTCTGCTTTCATCCTTTCGGCTCTTACCTGACTGCTTACGGCGCTCTTCAGACCGTCTGCAATTCTGTTTAATGTTGATGCCAGATGACGAAGCTCGGGAATTCCCTGTTCCGGGATAATGTGTGAGAGCTCACCGGCACGTAATCTTTCAGCGCCCATATTTATATCTCTAAAAGTCTTCAAAATTTTTAAAATAGAATAAATTGCAACAACATTTATTCCTGCCAGGGCTGCCAAACCCATTAAAGTTGCAAAATTGCCTACTATAATCATAACAATACATATTACCGTAACAACGGCATAAGCACCAAAGATAAGCACCAGTCTCATTACTGCAGGACTTCCATCATATACCAAGTGTATCTTCTCAGATATAGAACCAAATATGTTTTTAAATTTGCTTATTAGCCAGCTGCAAATTTTAAAAATGAGAGTATGCCTGATAACCTCACGCCTTTTGATTCTCTTGGTTAACATGGAAATATAAGTTACAGCAATTATGGTTCCGAACGTGAGCGAAACTGCAAAGAGTACCTTCAGTATGTCAGTATTCAGATAAGTTTTATCCCTAAATAAATGATCTCCGAATTCCCTTATCGGCGCCATGCATAAAATTATGGCACCTATGGAAACGGCCAGAGCCACGTCAAGATAAACAGCATCAATTGCAATTAGATGGATACCCTCTTTATCAACTCGTCTACCGGATACATAAACAATGTTTATCAGACCAATAAGAAATGCAATTAAGCCTAATGCTGAAATTTTTACACCTAAAAGCCCTTCTTTTTGATTCTGGCTGAAGGCTATAAGCTCGGTATTATATTTTTCCTTTGATAAACCAAGATATACTGTTGAATTTGGATCGGGATTTAAATAGTTAAGATAATATGACTTAGAAAAAAAAGAATAGATGTTATCCCGGGTGATTTTTGTATAATAGGGGAGGCCTTTATAAAAATCGTCTATTGCTATGGTATTACCTGCGTTACTTAATATTACTTTATCATTTTCAATTACGGTATATATTACCTCAGTATTATTATTGTTCAAATTATCCATCATTAGATGATAATCAGAGAGCTGCTCTTTGATATATTGGTCTTTAATATCAACTGCCATGGTAGTATACTTTTGCTCTATTTTCTCTATTTCTGTTGCTTTTTGATTGGTCAAAATCTCGATGCCCCGACGGTCATCACCCTTATAGTTTGCGATTAATTCATTATATTTATTTTCTATTTGTTCAATTTCATTTGCCTTATCAGCATATAAAAAAGAGGTTCTAAGATTTAATTCCTGATCATCAAGAGCTTTGCCAGATTTAATATAATCCTCGTTTTTAAACTTTAGTGCTATGTCTGAAACAGTATTAAATGTTTTGAATAAAATATCCTTGAGCTTTCCGCTTTCTTTAAACTCTTTATTCTGGAAGGCGTATTCAAAATATTCGGCTCTTAATAATCCGTATGAAACGGTCAGCACTCCTGAAATACATAATACTACCGAAAATAGTTTAAACCAAACAGAAAATCTATAATTTTTCAACTTTGTATCCAATACCCCACACCACCTTTAAATATTTAGGTTCTTTCGGATTAATTTCTATTTTTTCTCTTATTCTTCTGATATGTACTGCCACAGTATTTTCAGGAGAGAAGGAAGGCTCGTTCCATACTTGTTCATAAATCTGATCTATTGAGAATACACGACCTGCATTTTCACAAAGGAATTTCAAAATCTTGTATTCAACAGGTGTGAGTCGAACCAGCTCATTGTCCACCCGAACCTCTTTGGCTACATCGTCAACCAAAAGTTCGCCAGTTTTAAATACTCCTGTTCTGGCTACAAAACTTCCAAGCGTTACATATCTTCTGAGCAAAGATTTTACCCGTGCGATTAATTCCAGAGGATTAAAAGGCTTTGTCAGATAATCATCAGCTCCCATATTGAGTCCGATAATCTTATCTGTGTCTTCTGATTTGGCACTTAACATTAAAAGCGGAATATTATATTTTTCGCGTATTTTTAATGTTGCTCTGATCCCATCCATAACAGGCATCATTACATCCATAATTGCCAACTGAATATCAGTATTTTCAAATATTTTTAATGCCTCGGCACCATTAAAGGCTTTATAAACTATATAACCCTCGTTTTTCAGATAAATCTCAATAGCCTCAACAATCTCTTTTTCATCATCACAAACTAAAATGTTCACAATAACCTCCATCTTGCTGAAATCACAAGCAATACAAAACTAATTAACTTTTTTTCTTTCTAAAGTATTATATCACATCCTTTATTTACGGGACATTTATTGGCAGCGCGGGCTATCCTCCTGTAAAAGATATATCCACTCTCCTTAATAAAAATAATACAAAATGAATCTTACAAAAAAACTGTTACAATTCTTAAGAATTTCTTAAAAGTCAAATGATGTAGATAAATAAGCTTTTTCAATGAGTCTCATTAGAACTAATGAGGTTCATGTTTTTAGATTCTCATATGAGTTAATGAATAGACTATTCAATATTTATCCAGCAAAATAATGTTGTAGTAAAAACAATACCGGAAATGAGGATAAAAATATGGCTGTATTCGATAGATTTAAAAATATAATATCGTCATTTGGTAAAAAAACAGAAGTTACTGATATAAAGAATTTGGGAACTGATAATAATTGTGAAGAAAATATCTCGGGCAGAAAAAAATTAAATATTTCTGAAGAAGATAAAATACATAATATCGCCTTATTATCAAATAGAGAATACGACGTGTACTTATTATTGTTAGAGGGGTATACGCTGAAAGAATCTGCTAAACAGTTATCTATTAAGTATTCTACAGTAAATACTCATATGACCGGAATCTATAGAAAATTAGGAGTTAATTCAAGAGCAGAATTAATTATAAATTACAGAAACATTTTTAGAAATGACAAATTAGAATAAATCCAGGAGGAGAACGTAGTTGATGAAAAAAATATTAGTTATTTGCTTATTATTGTTTGTTTTAATTGGAGTTTATGGGTGTGGTTCAGATGCTTCGAACAGTTCATCCAATGTAAAAACTTCTAATAGTACAGTTTCGGAAGAAACAAGTAAGACTTCTAATTCTGAAGCTGCCAAGACGTACAAGGTAGACATAAAGGTATCTGTTCCAGAAGGCTGGACTCCGGTAGCCGGTTCCGTTCTACCTGTTCAATATATGAAAAACACAGCTAGCTTTATGATGAAAACAGAGAAGTTCAGCGGAAAAACATTGGACAATGTTGTAAAAGAAGCAAAAGATATCTTTGGAAAAACATTCAAAAATGTTGAATATATTGGGGATGCAGAGACTATCACTATAGACGGAAAGGATGCCAGAAAGTTCATTTTCTCCTGTGAGGTAAGTAAAATGAAAATGAAATATGAATACGTTTATGTTTTTGTAGGTAGTGAAATTTATGCAATTACTTTTGGAGATTTGGATGGTACATTTGATTCGCTTGCACAGGACTATGAACAGATACTAAATAAAATTAGTTTCTAGTATTGACTTTATATGCATATAGTTTGTAGTAGAAGTGATAATATACAGCTAAATAAAAAATATTATGAAATGTGAGGGGATTTTAATGACAGAACAGCAGGATACTAATCTTTTCAGTGCGGAGGATATTGAGAAGAACAAGGTTATATCAGCGCTTGCGTACATCCTTTTCTTTTTACCTTTAATTGTGTGCCCGGATTCTCCATTTGGGAAATATCACGCTAATCAGGGATTGCTGCTACTAATTGTTTCTATTGCCGGGAACATAATCTTAGGTATCATACCGTTCATAGGTTGGGTGTTAATACCGCTATTCACTTTAGCGATATTTGTACTCGCTATATTGGGGATTGTTAATGCCGCCGGCGGAAAGGCAAAAGAGCTGCCGGTATTCGGAAAGTACAGAATTATTAAGTAGAAAATACTAAAAGAAAAAAATGATCTTTGGGGGGTCAGGATATGAAAAGAAAAATTATACATGTTCTATTAATATTAGCACTACTCATGGGTACAATGGTTCCTACTGTATTTGCAGCTTACACACCGCCTACCAGTTATGGTGCACCTGTAAATGTTGGAGTAGTGTTTGACGGAGATGACTTAAAAGACAATCCAGAAGCACGTTGGGGATTTTCTATCGGCTTCAGCGCATCAGATGCAATTCGTGAATTGTTGAAGGCTGAATTAGATGGCAGATTTGAGGCAGAAGACTTTAATAGTTTGAATATCAGCGTTCAACCGGATTATAAGCTTGATAATGACAAATGGAAGTCTGAAAAACCAGGCTATGAGGATTGGGGTAATACCCAGGATGCATATTTTAATGCTGAAAATGGAACTTGGAATGGTACTGCATACTTAAATGATTACAGTTTTGAAGATATTTTTGCAGGTGGTATTCTTCCAGGAGGAAATTCATATTTTGACAACCATACTATGCAATTCAGGGTAAGGTTTTTGATTAGTTTTTATAACAGTACTACAGGAACAGATTATGATTATGAATCTCCTTGGTCTCAGGTAGTGAGTTACAGCAATAATAATAAAGTGTACGACCCTGCAAAATTGATAAATCATGCAACAAACCTTTTATCAGTGGAATTAAAAAAAGATTTGGATGGCAAACCATATTTGGATTTTAAGGCAGAAAAAGCACACAGTGATATACAGCTACTGAATAATATATCCGACCAGAGGGTCTACACCAACGTGTGGATAAGAGTGAATAAAGGTGAATGGGTAGATGCAGGAACTTATCTATGGATGAAAGAAGAGTTTACTGTTGAAGCAAGCGACTATTTCGGAAATATTGATAATTATGCAGCTGCTGTTTATGAGGTAAAATACCGATATTCATTTGATTATAGCTTTTACCCGGAGGCGGGGAAGTCCGGAGAAATATTTTCACCTTTCTCCAATGTAATATCCCATGGTATGCCAGCTTATGAAGGAGCCAGTTCGTGGGCAGTAGATATACTTAACAGGGCTGCGGGGTATGGCTTTATAACAGATCGAATTAAAGGAAATATGTCGGGTTTGATAACTCGCGAAGAGTTTGCAGAAATTGCTGTAAAACTGTATGAAAAATATACCGGAACAAAAGCAACAGTTGGAAATGCAACCTTTGCAGATACTACAAATCCAGAAATTTTAAAAGCTGCAAATATTGGGCTTGTAGCTGGAATTGGCAACAATAAATACGGGCCGAAGCAATTGGTAACAAGAGAGCAGATGGCAACAATCCTGCTCAAGGGATTGAAGGTCTTAGAACCTGAAAAGGATTATTCAATTGACGGAGTTGCAAAATTTGCTGATGACAATCTGGTTGAAGCCTGGGCAAAATCAGGAGTATACTACTGCTTCAAGACAAATATTGTAAGTGGTGTAGGCAATAATAAATTTAATCCGGACGGGAATGCAACCCGGGAACAGGGTGTCATAGTATGTACAAAAGCATATGAATTCTATTCGAAATAGATATGACCAACTTGTAGAAAACCCACCAATGGTGGGTTTTTCTATATTAAAATGAAATAAGCTTGGAGGTTGCTATGAAAAAAATACATATAAGAATAATTCCATTAGTTTTATGCGTGACAGTTATATTATCATCATGCGGAATATTTGATAAGGATAATATTTCTGATGAGACTATTCAAGATACATGGATGTTTTCTGACAGTCCTGATATTGAGCTGATACAAATAGCAGAGAAAACCAGTAAAACAGAGGTACTTAAGCTTGCCGAAAAGTACTATAATCTAGCTTTGCCTAAAATTGAAGATGATCTGTTAAAAGAGTTTCACCGGATTATGACATGGAACCCAAGATTTGACGGCTCCTATACAAATTCAAAGCTTTCAGCTGAAACATCTTTAAATATAGCAACAGCCATTACTTATACTAATGCAAAAAATTACTACCTGGCACTGTCAAGTGCTACTTTTACTATTGATACCAATAATGTCAATTCTGCCTCTAATTTTGCAACAGCTATAGCCACTTATTGTGACGACTTACAATTAGAAGAGAAAATAGCCATTTCAAATTCAGGTGAATTTTATTCAGATGCTATTACAGTATACTTTTATGCATTAACACTATCAGACAATAATACTTATGGACAGGAACACCTTGCAGCACTAAGTTGTCTGGGAAACCTTTTTCTCGATATGAAGAAATTTGATGAGGCCTATGCTGCATTTGAAGCTGCACTTAAAATAGATAAATCCTATAATCAGGCACGAACGGGATTATACAACTACTATATGGCAACAAATCAAAAGGAGAAAGCTCTTAAGCTATTACTTGCAGGTGCTGAATATTTGCCTGCTTTCACAAAGGCTGTTAAAAAGATTGGAGAGAAGGTTGAAAATCAGGAAAAGGAAGTAACTGAAGATGCAACAGTGGAAGAATTGGAAGTCAAGCTGAGTGAAATCGTAAATATCTCTGAGGTCACTGTTGCTGATTTTATTGAGGAAATCGACCCGAAAACAGCTACAAAAATCCGACGTGACATGGATGTATTAAAAAAAGAAATGTCTTTTAAAGCACCGAATATAGATATTTTGATTGATAAGCATATAACCTTTGAAGATATGTCAAAGGCACCTGCAATATCAATTTTGTCCGAATTGGCAAAAGAACTTGGAAGTTCTGAAATAGGAGCTCTCCCTGCCGAACAAGAGGAATCTATTAATAGGCAGCTGGATTTACTTAATAAATTTGGTGCAGATATTGATTTGGGTTTTGACTCTGAAAATATAAGCGAAATTATACAAGATGCAATGAAGAATCCGGAAAAATATGAAAATTGGAATCCTGAAGTAAAAATCGAAGGGGTTGAAGGAATAATCGATAATGCAAATGAATATCTGGATAAGTTAAAAGATGGAATATCTAAAGTTGAAAAAGGCGATTCAGAAGAATTAATATCAGCAATGGCTGAGAAAAATCCTGCCTATAGGGTATTGCTCATAAACCCTTATGAATATTTAAATTCAAGAGATATAATAATTCAGCAATTTAATATGAATGCATTATTAAATAAAATGACTAATTATAATGCCTTTTTTGCAAAACTCCAAGGCGAATATGGAATGACTGATATTCTAAACGAATATACTTCAAAATCAATACCGATACAGATAGAGTATTCTCAAAAAATATCTAACATCGAGAAAAGTGAAATATCTGAAGAAGAAAAAATGATACAACGCCATAAACTTCATGAAAAATATTACCCTAAACTAAATGAAATAGCAAAACCTCTTTGGTCTAATGCCACTTCTCTGTCATCAAAGCGCTATAAGAAAATAGAAAAATATATCCCACAAATGTATAGCGACTGCATGAAACATATAGTACTTGTATCAGACTCTGAAGTAAGGGAAGAGTTGGAAAGTGAACTGAAATCCCTGGTATACCAAAATATTCAAGTTGGTTTGCAGCATGTAATCAGTTCTTATAGCTTTGCACAATATTTTGATTTAAATTTATGTGGCTGTGATTCTGAAGCCATAAGACAGCTGGAAAAACAAGTTGAAAAACAAAGACTGGCACTTGCAAAAGAACGGGCAAAAGAAAGAGAAAAGCTCAGAAATGACAGAAAAAATTTCGACAATATGATTTTAGATGAAAAATCCGAATTTTATAAAGAAAAAATAGCAAAATATGAGTATGAGGTAGATTTAATTTTTCTTAAATATAAATCTAACCCATATAAAAGTCTTACACAATGTAAGTTGGATTTTAAATTCGGTAATTTTAACGGGAGTATTTTAGAAAACCATTACCGTAATACTACTACCTATGATGGAAATCTCGAGCTTGGAGGCGAGCTGGAAAGTGGAAATATGAAAGTTTCAATTAAGGGAGGATTTGGGTTTACAGCGACTCAACAGAGCGATGGGAATTTTTACCCGGAAGATATAGACTTAAGGGCCAAATTGGAGGCTGAAACTGGTATCGGCGATTATATTAATGTGAAATCAGGAATTGAAGCTTCGGCACTTAGAGGGACCAAAGCATATTCAGAATTATCCCTGACCGGAAACGAAATACTTGATAAATTTAAGGATGAGGCTATAAAGGAATCTGTGCCAATAGATGTAAATAAAACTATCTGGAATGGAGAATATATAATAGAGTAATTAAATGTGTTAAAATTAGTTTAAACAAACTCATATGACAAATGTATTTTTTTCATTTTATCTTAAAAAAGGGGAATGTTAAAATGCGTATAT
This sequence comes from uncultured Clostridium sp., assembly GCA_964415835.1. Taxonomy (GTDB): domain Bacteria; phylum Bacillota; class Clostridia; order Acetivibrionales; family DSM-1351; genus Ruminiclostridium. The sequence goes on from CAYQCA010000053.1 coordinate 14,672, forward strand.
CACCTCAAAGCGCACAGCAGATTGTAAGCGAGATAAGCAGTATTGTTAAGCAGCACGTTAATATGATGGACTCGGCCGGATATATTATTGCAAGTACAAATCCTCAACGAATTGGTAATTTTCATGAGGGAGCAAAAAAAGTAGTAGATGAGCAGTTGAAAGAGTTCTATGTAACCCATGAAACTGAGACTCCCACTACTCGTGCAGGACTTAATTTACCTATTGTTATCGACGGTGAAACAATAGGGGTTATAGGAATTACGGGTGAATATGAACAGGTATTTAACTACGGTCAGATTGTAAAAAAAATGACCGAAATTTTGGTTCGGGAAAGTTACGCCAGAGAGAGGGAGAGATATGACAAAAAAATAGAAAGCCGGTATCTGGAAGATTGGATTCTGGGAAAAGGTATAGAACAAGGACAAGCATTCGTAGAAAGAGGTATAGCACTCCATATTGATATTACTCGTCCAAGACGTGCAATGGTGCTTCGTATAGATAAATTTCAACAACTGGCTACTACCAGTGAAGGACAGCAAACCATTGAAAAAATTGAACGCGCGGTTGAAAATTTTATAACCGAAGAGTCTGGTAATGTATACTTACGACTTACTACAAAACAAATTTGTCTGGTGACACCCCGTAGTAATGAACAAATGCGCAATCTGGCAGAAAATTTGATTAATTTTATCAATAAGGATTTTGAAATTGATTTGCTTATTGGGATAGATAACTGCATAACAGGTAGTACGGATGTAAGAACCGCTTACAATAAAGCCAACAAAGCATCTCATGCCTGCAATAGTACAGCTTATACAAATTGTATTATGTTGTATGATCAGATTAATGTACAGATATTTATGGATGATATTCCTAAACTGCAAAAAGAGGAATATCTTTTAAAAATCTTTCCAGGTTGCACTTTTGAAGAAATGCGTCAATGGATATCAATTTTAGAGGCATATTTCTTTGCAGAAGGATCAATTAATTTGGCAGCAAAAAAATTATTTATGCACAAGAATACTTTGCAATACAAACTAAACAAATTAGAGGAATTTACAGGTTACGATGTCCGTAAGCCCAGTAACGGGCCGGTTTTTTTCATGGCGGTTCTGTTTTTTAGAGATGTACAGAAGGAATTACGCGTTTTGGGAAATACATAAAGATATACTGATTAATGTATGCCATAGTTACTGGTAACATAAATTAGTTGCGCAATATGTTATAAAAAACATAGACATAATATTTTGATAAATCGTATAATATAGACAAGAAAGGAGATATTATACGAATAAATTTTGTGTAATTTGACGAAACGCTGCAGTGAAAAAAACTTTTAAACGGAGGTAATCTTATGTCTGGAATAGGTCTTATTATTGCTTTTGTTATTGCGATTATTCTAATGATTTTTGCAATATCAAAACTAAAGATCCACCCATTCCTCTCAATTATGGGGATATCACTTATTTTGGGTCTTGTTGCAGGTATTCCTCTTGTAAATGTTACAAAAGCTGACGGAACTGTAGTTTTAGGTCTTGCTAATGTTATTGGAGCAGGTTTTAGCGGTACATTTACAAGTATAGGTATTGTTATTATTTTAGGTGCTTTGATTGGTACAATATTGGAAGCAACCGGTGCAGCATTTAAATTAGCTGATATGGTTATAAAACTGGTAGGACCGAAACGCCCTGACCTTGCAATGTTAATAATGGGCTGGGTTGTTTCAATACCGGTATTCTGTGACAGTGGATTTGTTATCTTGAATCCTATCAGAAAAGCATTAGTCAAACGTACAATGCAGAGCAGTGTTGCAATGACTGTCTGTCTGGCTGGAGGTTTATACGCATCTCACGTATTTATTCCGCCAACACCAGGTCCTATTGCCGCAGCCAATACTCTTGGTGTAGGTAATAACTTGCTTTTGGTTATGGGATTAGGTGCTGTTGTTTCTATTCCTGCACTTATTGCTGTTTACTTCTTTGCAAGATATATCAGCAAAAAAGTTAAAGCAGGTGATGAAGCAGATGCTGCAGTAAAAGATGGTGAAATTGTTAAAACATACGAACAGATAGTTGCTGAATATGGCAGACTTCCGAACGGCACTCTGGCACTTAGCCCAATAATAGTTCCTATTCTGTTAATGGCTTTAGGTTCAATAGCATCCATGGCTAAATGGACTGGAGCACTTTACTCAATATCTGCATTTTTAGGAACACCTATTATTGCTTTAGCAGTAGGTACTTTGTTTGGTGTATGGTTACTTGCTGATTCAAAGAAAATGAGCAAATTCTATGATATAACCAATGAAACATTAAAGACAGTTGGTCCTATATTGTTCGTAACAGCAGCAGGTGGTGTTCTTGGTAAGGTTATAGCAGTTTCAGGCATGGTAGATTATATTACGGCTAATGCTTCATTATTGCAGACAGTTGGAATTTTCTTCCCATTCTTATTAGCTGCTATTCTAAAAACTGCACAGGGCTCTTCCACAGTTGCTCTTACTACAACTGCAGGTATAATGGCTCCGCTTATGGGTCTACTGGGACTTGATACTACTTTCATGAGTGCGCTTACAGTTATGGCAATCGGTGCTGGTGCTATGACAGTTTCACATGCTAATGACTCATATTTCTGGGTTGTAACCAACTTTGGTTCGTTGAAGCCTGAACAAGGATACAAAACTCAGACTATGGTTACACTTGTTGAAGGTATTGCGTCAATGATTGGAGTCTATATACTCTTCCTGCTTTTTAGATAAAAGATAATAATCATTAAAGGGGAGGGTAAGATATTACCTTCCCTTTAATATACTCGGATAAATAAATTTTTATAAAAAATATAAATTAAACTTGGACGTTAAGAAAAGGAGGACATTATGAAAAAAGTGTTGCTTATCCCGGATTCTTTCAAGGGGACAATGTCATCCAGTGACATCTGTGGCATTATGGAAAAAGTTATACTGAATTATAATCCGGATGCTGAAGTTATTAGTATTCCAGTAGCTGACGGAGGAGAGGGAAGTGTAGACTCCTTTTTGACTGCTGTTGGCGGTAAGAAGGTATCGCTTACAGTAAAAGGCCCATATTTTGAAGATGTTGAGAGTTTCTACGGTGTTCTGCCCGATAATACCGCAGTAGTTGAAATGGCTGCAGCAGCTGGTCTACCACTGGTTGGAGATAACAAACATGCTGAAAAAACTACGACCTACGGTGTTGGTCAGCTTATTGAACACGCAGCGAAGTCCGGATGCAGAAAAATTATAGTTGGTTTAGGAGGCAGCTCTACAAATGATGGAGGAACCGGAGCCGCTGCGGCTTTGGGTGTTTCTTTTAAAGACTCAGAAGGTAATGCTTTTATACCGGTAGGTGAAACATTGGACAAGATAGCATCCATTGACGTAAGTAGCATGAATTCAGAACTTAATGGTGTAGAAATAGTAACAATGTGTGATATCGATAATCCGCTTTGCGGGCCTCAAGGTGCAGCAGCTGTTTTTGCTCCCCAGAAGGGTGCAGATGAGGATATGGTCAAGCTCCTGGATAAGAATCTTGCACATATGGCTTCAGTGGTAAAAAAAGATTTGGGCAAAGATATAATAAATATTCCCGGAGCAGGCGCAGCCGGCGGTATGGGTGGCGGTATGGTTGCCTTTTTCAATAGTGTTCTGCAAATGGGTATTGAAACCGTGCTTGATACTGTAAAGTTTGATTCATTACTTGAAGGAGCTGATTTAGTCTTTAGCGGCGAGGGAAAAATAGATTATCAATCCCTACGTGGAAAGGTAGTAATTGGGGTAGCCCGGCGTACAAGGAAAAAAGGTGTTCCACTTATCGCTATAGTAGGTGATATAGGAGATAATATCGAGGGGGCATATAATGAAGGAGTAAGTGCAATTTTTAGCATCAATCGAGTTGCGGTGCCTTATAAGGAAGCTAGAATACGGGCTAAAAGCGATTTGGCATTAACTATTGATAACTTGATGAGATTCATTTCTTTAGGTAACAAATTTTAATTAGGATATTAAAGAGGGTTCACAGGAACCCTCTTCATTCTGATGACATGTAATTATGTAGATTTTTAAGACAAAAGCTAAATATTTAAATCGAATTTTAAAAAAGTAAAAGAATCGGTACAGATAACTTTTGATACTGATTCTCCATTTAAAATAAGCTTGTGCCCACAACTTTCACATCTAAAAGTAAGGCCATTTAATCTTTGTATTTCCTCCTCAGGGAGATTTAATAAAACACTTTCACAAATACAACACCTAATTGTGTGAAAATTCAAAATCCCTTCCTCCATTCA
>CAYQCA010000054.1:0-12330 GCA_964415835.1 uncultured Clostridium sp.
CCCGCAGCCGACGGTTTTGGAGACCGCTACTCTACCAATTGCGCTACTCCCCTAAGACGAATATTAGTATACAATAGGTTTGCTGTTATTGTCAATGGTCAATATGTGAAATTATTCAAAATAGTTGGAATTAGTTTTTACTTGAAAAATATCAACAATATAAGTAGAATTATATAGATGAGTAATAACTGGCAATAATTTTAATACTTAGGCATATTTAATAGATAAAGAGGATTCAAATGAAATTTAAGGAACATTTGTTTATACTATTTTGCATATTTGCTCTTTTTGGAACCCTGGTCACTATCCAGATCAGGAGTACTGTCAGTATGCAACGGGAATCCGCTTTAACGCTGGATATGGACAGACTCAATAATCAATTAAACTCAAATATTCAGCTAGGCAAGCAATACAAAGCTGAAATTGCAGAATTGGAAAAAAAAATAGATGTTTTTTTGCAGGCATCTCATGTTACAGGCCCCAATATTGCACTACAAAAAGAATTGGAACATTTGAGAGTAATTTCCGGACAGACCGATGTAACTGGCGAGGGGGTAATAATTACCCTAAACGATGCCGAAACTCCTGATACAGATAGACTCATGGATTATATCATTCATGATTTGGATGTTTACACTGTAATAAATGAGCTTAGAATAGCTGGAGCACAGGCTATATCTATTAATGATGAGAGAATAATAGCCACTAGCGAGCAATTGTGTGCAGGACCAACTATTAAAATCAATAATAACAGATATGCGGTTCCCTATGAAATAAAAGCTATTGGTGATGCTGATGCTTTATATGCTGCAATGAAGGGGAGCGCCACAATGAGTGAACTTGCCAATTATAAGCGCGTAACTCTAAAGCAACAGGACAATATAGTAATACCCAAATTCAGGAATGACATTAATAGTCTTATATCCAGACTGGAGGTAATAAATAATGAAAGCAAAAAAAATAAGTAGAAATATATCCATATCCATTGTTTGTATAATCCTCGGCCTTGCTCTTTCATGGCAGTTTCAGAGTATTAGAAATAATGCTAAGGTACTAAGCTTGGAGAGTCAGAAAAAGGATGATCTAATAGTTAAAATATTGAATGAACAAAAAAATAATGAAAATTTAAAAGCAAAAATGTCAGAATTACAGACACAGCTTACAAAGTTTGAAAAAGCCAGTGGTAACACAGATGAAAACATGAAAATATTAGCAGACGAGATTCAGAATCTGAGGACAGTTGCCGGATTGACGGAAGTGAAGGGTGAAGGAGTAATAGTTTCCTTCTCGAAAGAAGATTCGCTGAATTTAGAGGATGATGATCTCTTATCTATTCTGAATGAACTTCGTGCTACAGATGCACAGGCATTTGCAGTAAATGACCAGAGGGTAATTGCTACTACGGAAATAAGAGGTGCAGCGGGTTATATAATGGTTAACGGAAAGCATCTGGTTCCACCTTATGTAATAAAGGCAATAGTTGACCCTGAAAATGCAGAGAGCGCTTTAAATATGATTGGCGGTGCATTGGAAACAATAAGGCTTTTTGTTGAAGTAAAAGTTGAAAAAGCTGATGATATTGTTATTCCCAAAGTAAGCGAAGAATTAATAAAGACTGGTAAAATGAAGCCGGTACAAGCTAAATAATCATAAATATTATAAAAAGCTATAGTGACAACTCTTCATTTAAATTATGAATTTAGATGAAGAGTTGTTTTTTTGTGCTCAATAGAGTAACGCTGTATTACTTCAGCGAAAGAAAAAGTGTTCTCAAATAATACATAATTCATATAAATATATATGAGAATTAAATATTCTCATGTAAAAAGTAATGGGGGTATTAAAATTGAGTATACGAAAAGCAATTCTAATATTTGCTGTTTTGGTTCTATTAGCTGTTATATTTGCTTTTATAGACATGAGGACAATAAATAATTTTAACGCTGATTCCAAATTGTCTGATTTAGGGGGAGTTTATAGCGTAAGCAGTAAAAATATTGACTATTCAACAGAATTAACCGGAAGCCTGATAGATGAAATAAAATCAGCACTTGATGGTGATACTTCGCAGCAGACAGTTTTTCCGTATGAAAAGAAGAGATGCTGGGGCATTGCACGGCAGCCTGAGAATAAAACGCCCAGGGCTGATCCCGGAGCAAACGAGGTTCTTAGTAAATATGGCGGAAAATATGTTGGAGATCTAAATCAGAAAGTCGTTTATTTAACTTTTGATGAGGGATATGAGAATGGATATACACCAAAAATATTGGATACCTTGAGAGATAATAATGTCAAGGCAGCCTTTTTCATAACAGGGCCTTACCTGAATGAACACCAGGACCTTGTTAGACGCATGGTTGAAGAGGGGCATACAGTCGGCAATCATACAATACATCACCCAAGCCTGCCCGAAAAGAGTGATGCCCAAATAGAAGAAGAAGTATTGGGATTGGAAAGAGCTTTTAATGAAAAATTCGGATTAAAAATGAGATTTCTGAGGCCTCCAAAAGGCGAATACAGTGAAAGAAGTCTCAACATAACAAGTAAACTTGGCTATTGCAACCTTTTCTGGAGTTTTGCATATGATGATTGGCACAGAGATAAAATCAGAGGACCCGAATATGCCTATAATATGGTAATGAAAAATTTGCACAATGGGGAAATAATGCTTCTGCATGCTGTGTCAAAAGATAATGCAGACGCGCTGGATATGATAATAAAAGGAGTACGCAATAGCGGGTATGAATTTGGTAATGTAGAGGATCTTGCAAATTAGCGAATTAGGGGTTATTTGTTTATGGCAAAAAAAGATGTGGTTGGTATAAGTAAAAAAGAAATGAAACCAAAAAAGGATTTAAAAGAAAGATTTACTGAAATGCTTGAACTGCCGAAAGAAATAGTTCTTGACATGCCAAAGCTTACCATGCTTGGTAATGGTGATTTAATTATTGAGAACTATAAAGGTATTGTTCAGTATGATGAAGGTATCATTAGGGTGAACACAACATCAGGAATTATTAAAGTAACCGGAACAAATCTTTATATAAAGGAAATAACAACTGAGAATATAATGCTTTACGGCAATATTGCGGGATTGGAATTCCTTTAATTCGTTTACGGAGGTAAAAATGTTAATTTTGAGGTTGTGGAATTATCTAAGTGGATATGTTATTATAGTTGTTGAAGGATATTTTTTGGAAAAATTTATTAATATATGTTCTCACAGACAGATCAGATTATGGAGTGTCAAGTGGCTGAAAAACAGTAAAATAATGATGAAAATCAGTATAGACGATTTTAAGCTGTTACGACCCATTACAAGAAAGACAAAATGTAGAGTCCATATTATTAATAAAAGAGGATTGCCTTTTATTTTGCATAAGTATAAGAACCGCAAAGCATTTGTTTTAGGTTCAGCTATTTTTGTAGTATTATTTTTCCTTATATCTTCATTTGTATGGGATATTTCAATTACAGGAAATGAACATGTTTCAACAGAAACAATAGTTGAAAAATTGTATAATAGCGGAATAAGACAGGGAGCATTGAAATACAGCTTAAACCTTGATGAAGTAGTTGACAACATGATGCTTGAGATAAGTGATTTAGCCAGAATAAGCATATCTTTGCACGGTACAAGAATATTTGTCGATGTTTCAGAAAGGAGAAAGCCACCGGATTTAATTGATAAGAAAATACCATGTGACATAGTTGCTTTAAGGGATGGAGTTATAACATCCATAGTTGCCAAAGAAGGTCTTGAGACAGTTAAGGTAGGGCAAACAGTAACAAAAGGTCAGTTGCTTATCACTGGAATTATTCAAAACAGTAAGATCAAAGATGCACAGCCTCTATTGGTGCATTCAATGGGGACTGTTAAAGCAAGAACATGGTATGAAGCCAGTAGTCCGGTAGAGCAGAAAGTTGTAAAAAAGCAGAGAACAGGTCTGCAAAAAGATATGTATTCTCTTGGTTTGTTAACAAAAAAATACAAATTATTTCATAAAGAAATTCCATATAATAATTCTGAGCATGTAGAAATAAGAAAGAAATTAACCATAGGAAAGAATTTTGTTTTACCCATAGAATGGATAGTGGATCAGTATTTTGAATATGAATTGCATCAATGTAATATTGATATTGCCCAGGCAGAGAAAAATGCTTCGGAAGATGCTTTAAAACTGGCTCAGCAGCTTGTGCCAAAGAATGCAACCATTGTAAAGAATGATGTTTATATTCTTAAGGATGGAAATGGTCAAAGTAAAGCGATAGCTACTGTTGAGTGTATTGAAAACATCGGGGCTACCAAAGTCATTTACGATCGGCTTTCAGCAGATAGTAATTGACTTCAGAAGATTGGAGGAATATAGTACTTGGCAGACATAATTGAAAAAAGCTTGGATACTTTTAGCATAGAACAGGCAATGAATATTTTTGGTAACTATGATGAAAATATCAAAATAATTGAAGAGGCCTTCAAGGTTAAAGTATTAACCAGAGGAACTACAATAAGAATAAACGGCGAGGCTGATAATGTGCAAAAAGCTGAAACTGTTTTATCAAAAATGATGGATATAGCCAAACTGGGAGAGACTATTACAAGACAGAATGTTCAGTATTTAGTAGGACTGTCCAATGAAAAACAAATTGAAAAGGCCGATGAAATATTAACCGACTATATATGTCTTACCGCCAAAGGTAAACCGATAAAAAACAAAACCCTTGGACAAAAGCTATATGTAGATTCAATTAAAAAGAACGATATCGTTTTTGGAATAGGCCCTGCAGGTACAGGAAAGACTTTTTTAGCTGTAGCTATGGCAGTAACAGCCTTTAGAAATAAAGAGGTCGATAGAATAATTCTTACAAGACCTGCTGTAGAGGCAGGCGAAAAGCTTGGATTTTTGCCTGGCGATCTGCAAAACAAAGTTGATCCCTATTTAAGACCATTATATGATGGCCTTTATGAGATAATGGGTGCAGACCTCTATGCCAAATATCTTGACAGAGGAATGATTGAGATAGCTCCTCTTGCATATATGAGAGGGAGGACACTTGATAATTCTTTTATAATTCTGGATGAAGCACAAAATACAACACCGGAGCAGATGAAGATGTTTTTAACAAGAATCGGCTTTAACTCAAAGGCTGTTATAACCGGTGATATTACTCAGATAGATCTACCTGGAGACAAAAAATCCGGGCTCAAGGAAGTAACAACAATCTTGAAGGGAATAGACGGTATAGAATTTGTCTATCTTACAGAAAAGGATGTTGTGAGACACCGATTAGTCCAAAAGATAATTACGGCATATGAGAAAAACAATCAGCACTGATTGTAACAAGCTTATATCGGGGGATTGCCAATGACAAAAAAAGAGAAAAATAGTTTGATAAAAAAAATTACGAAGAGCTTTAAGCTTCAACGTATCTTTTTATTATTTATAACTGTTTTGGTTGCTTTTCTGATAGTTCAAAACGGGGCACAGCCTATTAAATATAAACTAAGTGTTGGAGATGTCTCAACATATGATATTGTTGCGCCAAGAGATTTGGTCAACGAGGTTATGACAGAAAAAAACAGGACTTCAGCAGTTGAAAATGTTGAGCCGGTTACAAAAGAGGATACCAAAGCATTTGGTGAGGTTATTTATAAAAAGGAGGATTTCTTTAAAGCTGCACATTCAGCAAGGGACAGTGTAGAAAAAAGGATGAAGGAGTCCGGAATTACTGCGGAAAGTGAAAACTATAAGGAATATCTAGCCGAATCCAGGCAGATTGCAGCCAATATTCTGGCACAGGAAACAGATACTCTCAAAATAACTCTTTCTAAGGAACAAGTCGACTATTTAGTATCAAAAGCAGATGAAACTGAGATTGATACATTTGAAGACAAAACCAGGCAATTTATTACCCAGACCATGTCGGAAGAAGTAACAGAAAGCAATCTTGCTATTCATATACATAGATTGCAAAACAGTTACCAGGCAGAACAGGGTATAAGCCAGGAGCTAAAGAATATTGGCAACCAGCTGGTTAAAAGTATTCTAAAACCAAATAGAGTTATTGATGCAGAGGCCACAACAAAGAAGCAGGAAGAAGCTTATAATAATGATGCCAATATTGTAAAGATTAAAAAAGGTTCAAGAATTATAAGCTTTGGTGAAATTGTTACACAAGACAAGCTAAAGCTGCTTGAAGAAGTGAATTTATTGGAAGTAAAAGGCAATTACGATTACCTTTTCTCGATGGGTATACTTGGAACAATATTGTTTCTCGCAGCTCTAATTGTATTTTTCCTATTTAACTACAATAAAAAAATATATAGCGACAGCAAAGAGCTATTCCTGCTGTGCTTGATTATAATTTTCGTTGTTATTTTTTCGAGATATTTATCACCTTACTATACAGGTCTTGCCATACCGATATTTGTTGGCACAATGCTTATATCAATTTTGCTTAATGTTGAGCTGGCTGTAGTAGTTAACTGTGCCATGACTGTGGCAATATCGCTGATGATAAAAGATGACTATAAATTTTTATTTATGGGACTTATCTGTGGTACAATCTCAGCATTTTTAGTTTCAAAGGTAAACCAAAGAAGCAAACTTTCAATGAATGGAGGTTTGCTTGGTATTATAAACGTACTGTTCATTGTAGGACTGAATTTTATTCAGAAAAGTGATGCCAAAACCATACTCATTGAAAGCCTTGTGGTATTTTTGAACGGTTTGGTATCCATGGTTCTGACAATTGGACTGTTGCCGTTTTTAGAGAGTGTATTTAATATAGTTACACCTTTGAAGCTTCTGGAGCTTTCCAATTCAAATCATCCATTATTGAAAAAGCTTCTTATGGAAGCACCAGGAACATATCACCATAGCCTTATGGTAGGTAATCTTGCAGAAATAGCAACTGAGGATATTGGGGGTAATGCTCTTCTGTCCAGAGTCGGAGCTTATTTTCATGATGTCGGTAAGTTGAAAAGACCGGATTTCTTCGGTGAGAATCAGATTTCTGAGAACCCTCATGACAGGATGACTCCAAATTTAAGTGCATTGGTAATTACCTCACATACCAAAGACGGTGTTGATATAGCGTTAAAATATAAGGTACCATTGGTAATAAGAGACATCATTAAACAGCACCATGGAACAACTCTTGTTGCTTATTTTTATCATAAGGCATTGAAGGGGGACAACGTGGCTGAAGTTACTGAAGATAGTTACAGATATGATGGCCCTAAACCTCAGTCAAAAGAAGCGGCTGTAGTTATGCTTGCGGACTCTGTTGAAGCAGCTGTCAGATCAATGCAAGACAAAACAGAGGAAAAAATATCATCCTTAATAAGAAAAATCATAAAGGATAAGCTTGAAGATGGACAGCTTGACCGGTGCACACTTACATTGACAGATCTGGATACCATCGCGAAATCCTTTGTAAGAGTTTTGAGCGGTTATTTTCACTCAAGAGAACAATATCCTGATATTAAAGAATCCTTGAAAAAAGATATTTTTATTAATGAAAAAGGGGAGTATAATAAAGAACAGGCTTTAGAAGAGAGAGGTCATGGAGGAATAAAAGTTGATAATAATCGAAAATGAGCAGGATAAGGTGTCAATTGACGATGGTATAATAAAACTCATTGAAAAGACTATAACTTTATGTATGGAATCGGAAAATTTAGATAAGGATTATGAGGTAAGTGTTCTTATCGTTGATGATGATGAAATCAGATCCATCAATAGAGAACATAGGAATATAGACAAAGCTACTGACGTTTTATCCTTTCCTATGGTGGAATTTATTAATGGTGAAATGATATCAGATGAAGGCGACTACGACATGGATCTTGAGGAGCTCATGCTGGGCGATATTATTATCTCAGCAGACACTGCTGCAAGCCAGGCAAAGGACTATGGACACAGCTTCGAAAGAGAGATTGCATTTTTAACAGCACATTCATGTTTTCATCTTCTTGGCTACGATCATATGAATGAAGAAGATGAAAGGGTTATGATAGGCAAGCAGGAAGCGATTTTAACTAAAATGGGTTTAACCAGAGGTTAGTTGATTATGAAAAACAGAAACTTGATGGATAGCTTTAAAAATGCCTTTCAGGGTATAAAGTATGCATTGGTAAATGAGAGGAATATGAAAATTCATACTACCGCTGCTATTTTGGTATTATTACTCTCATTGTGGCTTAGAGTCAGTAGGGTAGAATTTGCTATTCTATGCCTTACGGTTTTGATAGTAATATGCTTTGAATTGATAAATACAGCTGTCGAGGTTATGTGTAATATTATAGTTGATGTATATCATCCCAAGGCAAAGATAATTAAGGATGTATCGGCAGGTGCAGTTATGGCTTCGGCTATTTTTAGCTTGATAATCGGAGTAGTTATCTTATTCGACAAATTCATACATAAAATAGCAATAATATTTTTTTGAGTAATGGGGGATGAAGAAATGACAGATAAACAATTAGTTGAGGCCGCTAAAAAAGCACTGGAGACAGCATATGTTCCTTACTCAAAATTCAGGGTTGGTGCTGCAATACTGACTAAATCAGGTAAGGTATATACCGGCTGCAATGTTGAAATAGCTTCATTTGGAGCCACCAATTGTGCAGAAAGAACAGCAATTTTCAAGGCTGTTTCGGAAGAAGGCAGGGTGGCTATTGCAAAAATTGCTATAGCCAGTGATGAAGAAGACTTCATATATCCTTGCGGGATTTGCAGACAGGTAATGGCAGAGTTTGCGGATGATGAAATGGAGCTTATTTGCAGTAAGAAAAATGGAGAATATAAGACTATACGCTTTGGCGATATACTGCCCAACGCATTCAGAAGTTTTTAGAGGTTGAAAGCAATTAAAATAATAAAATAAATGTAGACCGAGCCCATGCCAGTTTTTATAGTGTGTTGTGCAATGTTAGGGCATGGGCATATTTTGGAGGAAAATAAGAATGGCATACAAGTCAGGATTCGTATCAGTAATAGGACGTCCTAATGTGGGGAAATCAACACTTTTGAACGCTTTGACCGGTGAAAAAATAGCTATAATATCGGACAAGCCTCAAACAACGAGAAATACGATAAGAACAATAATAACAACCGATAAATGTCAAATGGTGCTTATTGATACCCCTGGTATACACAAACCAAAGACAAAGCTGGGTGAATACATGGTTAATGTTGCATCTGAAACCATGAAGGAAGTTGACCTGATACTTTTTCTGGTGGAGGCAACCTCTGTTGCCGGGAATATGGATATCAGCATTTCAGAGCAGCTAAAGCAGGTAAAAACACCGGTTTTCCTAATACTGAACAAGGTTGACAAAGTTGAAAAGGATAAACTCCTTGCAATTATAGAGAGTTATAGCAAATTGATGGATTTTAAAGCAATTATTCCTGTTTCAGCTTTAAAGAAAGATGGAATTGACATAATTTTAAAAGAGGCGTTGAACTATCTACCTGAGGGGCCAAAGCTTTTTTCCGAGGATACATTGACCGACCAGCCTGAAAAGGTAATTGCGGCTGAAATGATAAGAGAAAAAGTACTGCTGAACCTTGATGACGAAGTACCTCATGGTGTTGGTGTGGAGGTAATGTCCTTTAAAGAGCGCCAGGATGGACTAATCAGTATTCAAGCCACCATTTATTGCGAGAAAAGCACCCACAAGGGAATTATAATCGGAAAACAGGGGCAAATGTTAAAGAAAATTGGAAGTGCTGCGAGATACGAAATTGAACGCCTTCTTGATACAAAAGTATTTTTGGAGCTTTGGGTCAAGGTTAAGCCTGACTGGAGAAACAACGATAACATGTTGAAAAATCTTGGCTATAAGGAAAGCAAGAAATAACTGCGTTTCAACGAGGCAGTATATACTTTGCCCTTTTGTGGAACTATATAAATTATCAGACTTTTTTAATCTGATAATTTAAAATGTTCAAGGGGTGTTGACATTTATGCTAGTAGATTTTGTATGGAATATTTTTAAAGCAACAGGAAGTATTGATTCTTATGTGCTAATGAAAGAAATTGAAGAAAAGTACAAAGCTGAAACTACAGAAAGTGTCATGGAGGAGGAAGTTACAGTCTAAATTGTATTTTGGGGATTAAAATGAGTTATGTAAACTACAAAGGGATAGTATTAAGGGAAGTAAATACAGGGGAAGCAGACAAGATTATAACGGTCTTAACTGCTGAAGAAGGTAAGATTTCTATAGCTGCTAAAAATGCCAGACGCTCAAAAAATTCCCTGAGTGCTGGAACACAGCTCCTTTGCTACAGTAATTTTATGCTGTTTAAAGGAAAGGAGCTGTATAATATTTCAAGCTGTGAAGTAATAGAACCCAATTATGAAATTAGTAATGATATTGTTAAATTGACATATTGCTCACATATTCTTGAGCTAATAATGGACAATGTTCAAGAAGGTGAGCCATCTGAAGATATTTTGCAGCTGCTTCTTAATACACTCTACATAATTTCAAAGACAGATCGTCCGTTGAATCTGATAACCAGGGTGTTTGAGCTTAGACTCATGGCATTGCTCGGTTATGAACCTCAAGTTTATAGCTGTATCAATTGCGACAATACCGGTGATGAAAATATGTATTTTGATTTGGATAACTCAGGTTTAGTCTGCAAAGACTGTGTAAACCTAAAAGGAAGGGTTATCCCGCTATTGCCCGGTACAGTTAAGGCCTTGAAATATATTTTTTACATAAGTCCGCAAAAACTCTATAGCTTTTCGTTGTCAGAGGCTTCAGTCAAAGAGCTTGAAATAATCTCTAAAAGATATATTAAGGAGCATATTGGAAAAGAATATACTAAGCTGGATTTTTTGAAATATTTAAAGTAGTAAGTAGAATGGAGAAAAGGCATGCAGCAAAGTCTGTTTTCTGTTATCTCAACAATAATTATTATCATAAATAGTATATTTATTATTACAGCTATTTTCTTTGAAAGAAAAAAGCCAATCCGGGCGCTTGGGTGGATTTTGACACTATCGTTACTACCTGGCCTAGGTTTTGTTTTGTATTTAATGTTTGGCCGTACACTGCATACCAAGCAAAAAAAGTTTAATATTAAGTGTGATTTGGACAAGCAATATTGCCGGAAGATCTATCAATTTCTGGACAGCGTTTATTATGATGAGTCGATGTTCAAAGAGTCATACAATGAAGATATAAAGCAATTAATTAAGTTTAACATCAATGCTTCAGACAGCCCTTTTACCAATGATAATAACGTTACTATCTTTACAGATGCCCAGGAAAAATATTTTAATCTAATTAACGATATAGAGTCTGCTCAGTCGTCAATTCACATGGACTATTTTATACTTAAAAATGATGAGATAGGGAAAAAAGTAATTGATGCTCTGGCAAAAAAGGCAAAACAGGGAGTAATAGTCAGAGTATTGTTTGACCATGGTTCAAATATCTTCTCTCAATATAAGGCCTTTAGACCTATAATGGACAATGGTGGCGAAGTGCTGAGTTTTTTTTCCAACTCATTGGGTCATTATCTTAAAGCTAATTTCAGAAACCACAGAAAAATTGTAATTATTGATGGAAGAATTGGTTATGTAGGCGGTATAAACATTGGAGATGAATATATGGGACTCCATAAGAGAATAACTCCCTGGAGAGACACTCATATGAGGGTAACAGGAAGCTGTGTTTATTCGCTGCAAATAAGATTTATGGAGGATTGGATATATGCTTCACGCGATGAAGTAGACTTCGGTGATATAGTGAAATATTTTATGCCCATAGAACCTAATAAATCAGGAAACACAGGAATACAGATGGTTTCCAGCGGGCCTGATACAAATGGGGAAGAAATTAAACGCGGCTTTATAAAAATGATAAGTTCAGCAAAAAAGCGTATTTTAATTCAAACACCTTATTTTGTACCGGATGATCCTCTATTGGAAGCCCTTCAAAACGCTGCAATGTCAGGGGTTGACGTTAAGATACAAATACCTGCCATACCTGATAAAAGGGTGGTATATAAGGTTACAACGTCGTTTATTGAGGATGTAATAGATTATGGGATAAAGATGTATTTGTACCCGGGTTTTCTTCATGCAAAAATGATTGCGGTAGACGATGCTTATTGTTCGCTGGGGACGACAAATTTTGATATCCGCAGTTTTACATTAAATTTCGAAATAAACGCATTTATGTATGGACAGGAGATTACAAATAAATGTGCTGAAATATTTAATAATGATCTGAAAAAATGTAAGCTTGTCACTGAGAAAGAGTACAGAAACAGAGGTATATTAACAAAGATTGAAGAGGATATTTT
>CAYQCA010000054.1:12430-18844 GCA_964415835.1 uncultured Clostridium sp.
ATTATAGACGAATATTGTGTAGGTTTTGTTTCAAATTTGTAAATATTTATACGATTATACTAAATATTTATTTACAACAGGTATTTTAGACAATATGAAATACACACCCAGGCTAAGGCAAAGATTTATAAGTGATAAAAACGGAATAGAAAAAACCGGACTGAATATAGCTGTATCAATATTCAAAATTCTAAAAGCAATGTTGAAAAAGTCATGTACCAGATATACACAAAAACTTCCTTTTGAGATATATCCGATTATTTTTGCTATGATAGTATGTCTATCATTCCTTTCTCTATAGAGGTTTTTGGCAAGCAGGAATAAAGCTGCAGCCATAGCTGCTACATTCGGATACATGCCTTCCAAAAACATGGCATTCACTCTTTGCGATGTGTTTGATACAATTATTGTTCCATAAAGCGTTGCGAAAAAGCCGATTATGCCAGCTGCATATATTAAGTAGGTTGTTCTTTTTGTAAGAGCATATTTATGAAAATAATGGCCTAGAACAAAATACCCTATTGCGGAATAAGCCATTTTTAGAGGATATTGCATGACAATACCTTTTAATTGGTTAAAGGGGTAGAAGTTTATAGCAAATGGGAAAACTATACCTAGAAATATCCATAGGGTTAAACTATATTCCAGTTGATGCCTACTCGCAACGTTAGTAAATGTTTTTATAATCGGCACAAGGGCATAAATCAGTACGATAATATACAGATAATATAAGTGAAAATGGGTATTACATGTAACAATATTTTTAAATGCACTTTTTATGATAGCAGAATTAATTATGCCGGAGCTGTAAAATATTTTAAATACATCAAACATTTCGTAGGCCAACGCCCAAAAAATAAGAGCAACTACTATTCGAAACAGGTATTTAG
The DNA here is from genome assembly GCA_964415835.1 of uncultured Clostridium sp. Lineage (GTDB taxonomy): Bacteria > Bacillota > Clostridia > Acetivibrionales > DSM-1351 > Ruminiclostridium. Next base: position 13,321 of record CAYQCA010000054.1, read on the forward strand.
TGTATACTTGCTTTATTGAGACGGTTTTTTCTGATTTAAGGAATAAAACACCACTACACATAAAGAAAATCGGAACACTCCATCTTACAACTGTAGCCCAAAAGACCGATAAATACCAATCAATACTTGTTATATTAAACTTAAACAGTGCCCCGGAAGTTATATGGATTACAATGACTCCAAATATAGCCATTGTCTTTAACATATCTATGTATCCAATTCGATTTTTACTTATGAGCTGGGGAGGTAATTCAAAATATGTAATTTGACTATTCATTATTCTAATCTCCGTTAAAAACTTAATTAAATCTGCTAATACCAAAGCGATATGAATTATATCATAGTTTTACTGCTAAATAAAGTAAAAAAGATATATACACCGATTTACCAAGTATGCTAAGATGTATATTAAATGTTTGTTTATACCAAAGAGGAAGGTTTTTTATGAATTTAGTTAAAAAGATATGTATTAAAGATAAAATACTTACGGTATTTATAATAACAGTACTAACAATTTATATTCTATTTCTTAATATTTTAAACATTTACACGGTCATAGATCAAAGTGTCTATAAATATATGATAATTGTTATCCCAATAATTTTACTATGCTCTTTATTAGCTTATAAAATAGAGGTATCTCCTGTTATATTTCTTGTTGGTATCTTCCTGATATCTTTCATGCTCAAAGCCATATTTGTTCTTGTTACCAATACTCAGCCGGTATCTGATTTTAAAGGATTTTACGATTATGCAGCAAGGCTTGCAAATGGAGATACATCATGGAGCAAATGGTCATATTTCAGTGTTTGGGCCTATCAGACAGGTCCTATTTCATATTATGCTATACTGATGAAAATATTTGGTACAGGACTGCTTCCATTAAAGCTTAGTAATTGTTTTTTTATGGCTGGGACAAATTCGCTTATTTACTTAATTGCTAGAAAAATAACCGGTGAGAAAGCTGCGAGATGTTCTGCATTACTTTATATGTGCTATCCGACAACTTTCTTTTTAGCACCTGTTCTGAGCAATCAGCAATTTGCTGCATTTATGTTCTTTGCTGCAATTTATGTCTTGATGATTGGGAAAGTCAATTGGGCTTTAAGGGGTATAATTTCTGGAGTATTAGCAGCTTTGGGCAATGTGGTCAGGCCGATAGGGGCCGTGGTCGTTGTTGCATTAATTGTTTGGGGTATTATTGAACTAATTGAAAATAGAAAACTCGTTATTGTAAAAACTATAGCTGTATTTTTAATTGTATATTTAATCACACTCTGGGGGGTATCATCTTATCTAATCAATAAAGATATTAGCCCATATGGACTGTCAAACAATTTTCCGCTATGGAAGTTTGTTGTAGGACTAAATTATAAAACTACGGGACAGTTTTCGTATGAAGATCAAAATAATATTTTTATAATTCAGGACAGCGAGAAGCGTAATGAAGCAGCTAGGGCAGCTATTAAAGAAAGATTAAGTATCAGCCCTAAGCAAATGAGCATTTTTCTTATAAAAAAACAGTGGATAATGTGGGGGGGCATGGATACCCTAAGATGGACGTTTTATGTTTATAAGGATGGAAAATTGGTTCTGCCAGAGGGGTTTGAAAGGCTTGAAAACAGAATGCTTAAAACTGAAAAAATGTACTATTTTTCTGTTTTATTGCTTCTATTGATTGGTTTGATTCATGTATTGAAAAAGAAAAACTGTAATACTACAACCCTTTATCTAAGCTTACTGCTTCTGGCATATTATTTTGCCCATATTTTAATTGAGGTTCAGGTAAGGTACAGATATTTTGCAATGATAGCTGTGTTTATATTACTGTCTCATGGGGCTCAATTCATATTTGAAAAGTTCAAACTTATCAACGTTAAGTAATACATTGTTTTTCTGATGCTAATAAACTATAATAAATAGCGATGATTAGATGTATTATTAACGGAGGTTTTTCTCTTGCTCAAACTGGTAAAATATCTGAAACCATATATAAAACAAGTTACTTTAGGACCTGCATTTAAGCTGTTTGAGGCTATACTGGAGCTTCTGATACCTCTCTTGATGGCAAAATTGATAGATAATGGCGTAAAAGCCAGCAATCCATCTTATGTTTATATGATGGGGGGAATAATGGTTGTGATTGCTATAATTGGAGCCGGGTCAGCGTATATTTGCCAGTACTATGCTTCGGTAGCATCTCAAGGTTTTGGAACATCAATGAGAAACTTATTGTTTGAAAAGGTTCAAAGCTTTTCATTTAGTGAGGTTGATAAAATAGGTACTCCTTCTCTTATAAATAGAATTACTAGTGATATAAATCAGCTTCAGTTTGCTGTAGCAATGCTCATACGACTGGTTGTACGAGTCCCGTTTCTGTGTGTTGGCGGATTGATTATGGCAATGCTGATAAATCTAAAGTTATCGTTGGTTTTGTTAGTGACAATGCCGCTTTTCGCATTGGTTATTTACCTTATAATGTCAAGAACGATTCCACTATATAAAACAGTTCAAAAGAAACTGGATACGCTATCAGTAATTATCCGGGAAAGCCTTTCGGGGGTCAGGGTGATCCGCGCTTTTGCACGGCTGGATAAAGAGCGTGAGCGATTTATAAAAAGCAACAGAGAATATGCTGATACATCAATTATAGTCGGAAGAGTTTCAGCAATGCTCAATCCTGCAACAACTGTCATTATAAATCTTGGAATTGCTGCGATACTGTGGTTTGGCGGAATACAGGTGTATGAAGGCAGCATGACTCAGGGTGAGATAATTGCATATATAAACTATATAAATATGCTGCTGTCAGCTTTAATCGTACTGGCAAATCTAGTTGTTACCTTTACTAAAGCGGCAGCTTCAGCAAACCGGGTAAATGAAATACTGGAAATCCAGCCTTCAATAGTGGACAAGCCTGAAGCTCTTACTAATCATACCAACTCAGATGGTACTGCAGTAGAATTCATTAATGTTGACTTTTCTTATTCCGCTTCATCAGACTATGCTTTAAAGAATATTTCATTCAAGATAGAGCGCGGCCAAACTGTAGGTATAATCGGCTCAACAGGTTCAGGGAAATCTACGCTTATAAATTTGATTACAAGGTTTTATGATGCTTCAAACGGATCTGTATTTGTAAATGGTACTGATGTGAAAGACCTAAAGCAAAAAGTCCTAAGAAACAAAATAGGTATGGTTCCACAAAAATCCATACTTTTTTCAGGAACAATCCAAGAAAATCTAAAGCTGGGAAATAATAATGCAACAGAGGATGATATTGAGTGGGCGTCGAAAATAGCCCAGGCATATGAATTTATAGACAAGAAACCTGAACGCTTTAAATCATTGGTTTCTCAGGGAGGAGCCAATTTTTCCGGAGGTCAGAAGCAAAGACTGGCAATTGCACGGGCGCTAGTAAAAAAACCTGAAATTTTAATTTTGGATGATAGTTCAAGTGCTCTGGATTTTGCAACAGATGCAAAGCTTAGGAAGGAACTAAAGGAAAATCTTTCAGATTTAACAGTTATAAATGTTACTCAAAGAGTTGCCACTATAAGAAATGCGGATTTAATATTAGTTCTAGATGACGGAGAGCTTGTGGGTATGGGAAAACACGAGGAACTGCTTTACACATGCCCAGTTTACAGAGAATTGCATAATTCTCAGGAAAGTAACGAGGTGGCGCACAATGAAAACTAACGTGAAAAAAACCCGTGTATTGATGCGTCTGCTGAAATATATATACAATGGTCGTAATTATTTACTGGGTGCCGTAATTTGTGCGGTATTAAGCAATGTACTCTTTATTGCAGGCCCGTATATTATTGGTAAGGGCGTAGACAATATCATTGGTCGGGGAAATGTAAATTTTAAAAATATTTCGACTATTATTTTAGTAATTATTGGCCTATATTGTATAAGTGCGCTATTTCAGTGGGGTTTGCAGGTGCTTACCAGTAAATTGGCCAATAGAACAGTTGAAGAACTCAGGAAGGATGTTTTTCATCATATTTCAAAAATGCCTTTAAGATTCTTTGACAGAAATCCTCATGGGGATATCATGGCTAGAATGACCAGTGACATGGAATATATATCAGAAGGGATATTTCAGTCTGTAACCCAGTTCCTGTCAGGGATAATTTCAATAATAGGTTCACTGGTATTTATGTTTGTCCTTGACCCTGTTATTACACTGGTTGTATTAGTTATGACACCAATAACATTTATAATTGCCTCTTTTATTACAAAGCGTTCTGCCAAAATGTTTAAGGAGCAGTCAAAAGTCAACGGGGAGCTAAATGGATTTATTGAAGAAGTAATAGGCAATCAGAAGCTGGTTAAAGCCTTCAACTATGAAGAGAGGTCACAGCAGAGGTTTGAGGAAATAAACGGCAGATTGTATAAATGTGGCAGATGGGCTCAGTTTTACTCATCGCTGGTAAACCCTTCAACCCGATTGGTAAATAACATCACTTATATATTGCTTGGAATGACAGGCGGTATTGCTGCAATCGCGGGAAGATTGAGTATTGGGTATATATCGAGCTTTCTGACTTACTCGACATATTTTTCGCAGCCTATAAACAATATTACCAGTGTTACAACCCAGCTTCAGACAGCTATAGCCTCAGCAAACAGGGTTTTTGAGATACTGGATACCGAGGTTGAAGAACAAAATGTAACAAATGACATTGAGCTAAAAGACACACAAGGTAATGTAAGCTTTAATGATGTATCATTTTCATATACACCTGAAATGCCATTAATAGAGCATTTTAACCTTAATGTTAAAAAAGGTACCAGAATCGCAATAGTTGGGCCCACCGGTGCCGGAAAAACAACTTTGGTTAATTTGTTAATGCGTTTTTATGACGTAAATAGTGGGAATATATATATAGACGATAATAATATCAAGGATGTGACAAAGGATAGCCTTAGAAAATCCTTTGGAATGGTATTGCAGGACACCTGGCTCTTTATGGGCACTATAAGAGATAATATAGCATATGGGAAACCTGATGCAAGCGATGAAGAAATTGTTCAGGCAGCTAAATCTGCTAATGCTCACAGCTTCATCAAAAGGCTTCCAAAAGGCTATGACACGGAACTGACCGAAGGAGGAGAAAACCTTTCGCAAGGTCAGAGACAGCTATTAACAATTGCAAGGGTAATGCTTGTTATACCACCAATGCTGATACTTGATGAAGCAACGAGCAGTGTTGATACAAGAACAGAATTAAACATACAGAATGCTTTCCTAAAAATGATGGAAGGAAGGACCAGCTTTATTATAGCTCACAGACTCTCAACAATCAGAGAGGCTGATTTGATACTGGTGTTGAATAATGGCCGTATTGTGGAGCAGGGGAGTCATGACCGATTAATAAAAAGCGGTGGGTTCTATACAAAACTTTACTACAGCCAGTACGAAAATTTACAGTAGGAAAGTTATTAATTGCGGAGGTTAAATATGAATAAACTATATAAAGACTATGAAAATCAAAAAAATCAACTTATAGAT
>CAYQCA010000055.1:0-18601 GCA_964415835.1 uncultured Clostridium sp.
TGAATGAAAGGCTTCCATTTATAATGGATGAGCCCTTTGCCCAATATGACGATGAAAGAACTGTAAATGCATTGGAACATATTTATAAAATCAGCCAACAGCAGCAGGTGATTATTTTTACATGTAAGGAGCGGGAAGCTGATTTGATTCGAAATAGATACCCTTGTAAAATCTGTTCATTGACATAATTACATTTACCAAATAACATATACTCTTAGATAGTACTTTGAGAGGTAGCAATGAAGAGGAAAATAATAATAAAAACATTTGTTATATTTATAATATCATTAGCTTTTTTAGCCGGCTGTGGAAATAGAGATATCCCTGTTACAACAAACGAGCAGCACTTGAGCGGGATAACTCCTGAAAATGCTGCAGTAATATCTGATGCAGTTGTGGATGTCTATGAAAAGCCGGATATATTAAGTACGCGAATTACACAGGTTCTGTATAATCAAGTAATAAAAGTAGTAGCTGAACAGAATGCCTGGATGCAAATAAAATTACTTGATGGAACCACAGGATGGGTTAAAAGTAAGTATATCAGCAGAAATACAGATAGTGTAACAGATGGTAGTATCGAGAACAGAATAATAGTAACTGCAAAATCAGTCGACGTATATTCGGGTACCAATAACAGGGTTAAATATAAGCAAATTGTTTTAGGAACCGAGCTATATTCGGTTGGCAAAAACAAAACAGGATACGATGTGCTATTGCCGGATAATAAGAGGGGCTGGGTGGAAGAAGGCGGAGTAATTGCCATACCTATAGATAATAATATAATACCAAAAACAACAAGTAATAATTTCGTTCAAACCATTAATAAGTTTAATGGGACAATATATATTATAGGTGGAATGAGCAGATGGGGTATTGATTCTCAAGGTCTTGTTTATATTTGCAGTAGGATTAATGGAGTTGAAATACCTAGAAAGCTGGAAGACATGATCAAAGCAGGTACTGCCGTTTCTGAAGATAGTGTCCGGATTGGGGATTTGCTGTTCTTCAGCTCTGACAGTCAAAAAAAAGACGTTTGTGATGTTGGAGTGTATACAGGTGAAAATAAATTCATTCATACCAGCAACACCAAGGGAGTTATCACTGATTCCCTTGAGGACACGTACTTCAAAGACAGAGTTTTAGTCATAAGACGTGTTTTTTAACCATATACAAGTTTATCGAGCAATACAGCTATATCGTATGCTGAATGGGGCTTACCAAGAACCTTTGAGTTTTCTCTCATTTTTTTGAGAGCGTATGGATCGTTTGAAACCTGTAACAAAACATTTATAAGATAGCTTGAGTCTTCTATCTTACTGGCTACTCCACTATTTATGAGAAAGTTTGCATTTCCTTCCTCCTGGCCAGGTATAGGAGATATTATAAATATAGGAAGCCCCTTTACCAGAGCTTCCGAGATGGTCATACCTCCCGGCTTTGTGATCAGGAGATCAGAAATATCCATTAATTCATTGATCCTATCCGTATAGCTAAGAATCAAGACTTTTTTTGTGCTCTTCTTTGCAGACTCCTCAAGATGATATTTTAACTTTTGATTTGTACCAGTTACAGCAATTATTTGGATGTCAGCACTGCAGTCTAGAAGGGAGGAAATGGTATTCTCTATATTTCCAAAGCCCATACCTCCACCCATAACAAGAACCGTAAATTTATTTTCCAATCCTAATTCTTTACGCAGGCTATTTTTATCTATTGGCATTAGAAATTTCGGTGAAACCGGTATTCCATAAGGAAATATTATGTTGCCTGGGATTCCACGATTGATCATTTCGGATTTCATTTTTTCGTTTGCAACAATAAAAGCGTCCATACCGTTATCTAACCAAAGGGAGTGAACTACATAATCCGTTAAAATAGCAATGGCTGGAATACTTATTTTATTTTTTTCCTTAAGGGACGATAACATTTGCATGGGAAAAGGATGAGTACATACAATTGCTGATGGGTTATACTCATTTATTATGTTTTTTAGTCTAAAAGATAAAATTTTATTTAAAGCTTTTGTTATATCATAAATACCTGTTCCAGTACCAGAGGCAGTATATAGCTTGCTATAGAGCTTCGGACTATTTTTCAATGCGCCCAGATAGCTATTAACCACAATTTTATCAATAATAGGGTTAATATATTTCAAAGTATCAATAATATCAACTTGCCACCCGCTAAACTGTTTCTCTATTGACTCCTTAAGCGCTTCAGCAGCTTTCATATGTCCAGTACCAACTGAAACGTATAGTATTAAAACCCTCATATGACTCTCCGTTTTTTATTTAAAAACTGATTCAAATTCAATATAACGAGGCAACTAGATGGGCCCCCGCCCCACTTTTACAAGTGTCGGGTACCGCTTTAGTTTTCAGGCGGCGAGCATATCTCCTGCCTCGTTGAAACGCGCAGAGGTAATAAAATTTTTCTACAGCCGAAAAATTTTATCTGAACCTATGCGTTATAAAGTTTTAACATTATGCAGGTGATTAATACATGAATATTTTAAATAATATTAACCAAAAATAACATTGCTTGAAATAATAGCGAATTTGGAAGGAGGTACAATCTTTTGAAAAAGCATTTAAAAATAATGGCCTTTTGTTTAGTTCTTGTATTTAGCTTAGTAGCTTTAGGAGAAGGAAAAATGTATTTCACCGCCTCATCATCTTCATTAAAAATTGGAGATAAAGGTCAGGAGGTTAAAGATATGCAACAGGAATTAAAAAATTGGGGCTACTATAATGGAACTATTAATGGAATTTTTGGATATGATACGTTTAAATCGGTACTTAGGTATCAAAAAACTTATGGTCTAAAAGCAAATGGCATCGCAGATCAAAATACACTTCTTACGATGGGTTTGGGCCAGGTTGTAGAAAGTGGCACAGCATATGCAGCAGCGTCAAGAATTTCAGATGAACAATTACTTGCAAGGGCTATAAATGGAGAGTCAAGAGGTGAACCCTACGAGGGACAGGTTGCGGTGGGGGCTGTTATTCTGAACAGAGTAAAAAACTCTCATTTCCCTAAGACTATTGCAGGTGTAATATATCAGCCCGGTGCATTTACAGCTGTATCCGATGGGCAGATTTATGTTCCGATTGATCCGAAATCAACAGTTGTGAAAGCAGCAAGAGATGCATTGGCTGGCTGGGATCCAACTGAAGGCTGCCTGTATTATTGGAATCCGGCTACGGCAACAAGCAAATGGATCTGGTCAAGAAAGGTTTTATATAAAGTTGGAAGACATTGGTTTGGAATATAAAATGGAGGTGAACTAAATGGAGAGAAATAAGTATCACGATATTGGTAATATGAGGCGTTCCTGGACTGGGCCCGTTGCACTGATAGCAATATTGGCCTTGATTGGAGTATCGGTTTGGGGATATTATCAAAACAGACAACTTAAAGATTACGAAGTATTAGTTGGAAATCAATATAACAGAGCATTTTTAGATTTAACTAACTATGTAGATAATGTTGAAGTTTTGCTTGCCAAATCATTAATTACTTCAACTCCCGTAAGTACTTCAGGGATGTTGGAAGAGGTTTGGAGACAGGCAAATTTGGCACAGACAAATATTGGACAATTACCAATAGCACCTCCAGTATTGGAAAAAACTTCAAACTTCTTGACCCAGGCTGGCGATATGGCTTATGCCCTAAATACTAAAACTATGAATGGTAGTACTCTTAGCGAAGCAGAATATCAAAATTTGAAGAAAATGCATGGCTTTGCAGTGTCGCTGCAAAAGAGTCTGAGTGGTATTGAGAGTAAGATTAATGCAGGCGAAAGAATATGGGGAAAGGGGACCTCAGGCAGAGGATTTCAAATGGCTGCTACTCAAAAAGCGAGCAACCCACAGACAAGTCAAATTGAAAATATAGATAAGAATTTTCAAGAGTATCCTTCACTCATATATGATGGACCATATTCTGACCATATGTTAAAATCAAAGCCTCTGGGACTTCCTGATAATAAAGTCACTGCAGAACAAGCTCGCGACAAAATAATAGATCGTGTAGGTAAGAGTAATATTAAAGAAGTCAAGCAATTAGAAAGCAGAACCGGCAGCGGTATTGAAACATATCGATTCCAGGTAATATACCAAAATAATGATACTGCAGAGATTGAAATAACAAAGCAGGGTGGGATGCTATACTGGATGCTTAAGAATAGGGCTATCGGAAAAGTCTCGTATACTATGGAAAAGGCAAAGGAAGCTGCATCTAGCTTTTTGACCAGAAACGGAATTAAAGATATGGTTGATACCTACTACGAAAAAACCGACGGTATCGCAGTTATTTCATATCAATATAAACAAAATAATGTTATCGTTTACCCGGACCTGATTAAGGTTAAAGTTGCTCTGGATAATGGAGAAATACTGGGTGTTGAGTCAAAAGGATATTTATATAACCATAGGAAAAGGGATTTACCAAAGCCTAAATTGACTGTTGAAGAAGCACGAAAGAAAATTAATAACAAGATTAATATAACCAGTCAGGGCATGGCTATTATACCAACAGACTTTAAAACTGAAAAGTTCTGTTATGAATTTAAAGGAAAAGTAGATGATCGGAACTTTATTATTTATATAAATGCACAAACAGGAGCAGAAGAAGATGTTTTAATGCTAATAATAAATGAAAACGGTCAACTGACAATGTAGTATTGAAGTTGTATCAGTGGTAGGCTTAATAGAGCCGCTTGAAAATTTGAAGAGGAGCTGTCGCAATATTTATTGAAAAAAATTGTGTATGGCTCCTTTCTCAATCTTGTAAAAACAGGTATGGCTATTTGACTATTAACCGCATAAACAAGTCTACACATCGGAAAAAATTGTAGATTTACAATAATGGACTTTCCCACTATAGTTATAATGGTAGTTTTGTGATAAAATTTCAATACAGGTCATATACAATTAAAGATTGGGGGAGAAAAGCTTTGCGAAAATTTTTATCTAGAATGTATGAGTTTGAATCTCTTGCGAAGAACAGAATTATTAGCTTTAAAGTGTATTTGATTTTGTTTTTTTCATATCTTCTGGCACTGCTAATACCCATTCTTTCTATAACATTATTTTTTAATCTTTATTTTACCGGTATATTTGAAAAAGAAATATTGACAGGTAACTTGACCAATTTGCAGCAGGCAGCATATATGATAAATTCTCAGATGCAACAGATATCAATTGTTAAAGATCAGATTACAAGTGATGAGACTATTAAGCAGGTAGAAGCTAATGAAATGGCTACCAAAGGAGTAGAGCTAATAAAAAAAATACGCAACAGAATTATGGTACTTTCATTTGTTAAGGAAACAGTGCTATATTACCATGAGGATGAATATGCCTTTTCATCGGAAACTTCGTATAATCTTAGGAATCTTTATTTAAAATACCAAATCGAAAACTGCAGTTATGAACAATTTATTCAAATGATTAATGCTAAAAATGAAAAACAGGCTTTACGGGCTAAAGATAGTGTAGGAAACAAGTATCTTATTTTAATGTATTCGCTACCGGACTATAGTACTATTAATTATAATTATAATATTTATAACAAAACATTGATTTTTGTAGTTCCTGATTATGTATTTATTAATGCATTAGTAAAGCGTCTTTCTGTAGAAGAACAAAACACCTATATTTTAGATAGAAACGGCAATGAATTAATCTCGTCCGGTTTTCTTGAAGGCTTCAAAGTTGATGATTTTAATAACTTTGAATTTACAGAGGCTTCAAATATGCAGAAAAGTATTTTGGTTAATAACGAAAAATATTTTGTTACTTCTATAGACTCTGATGTAACGGACTGGACTTATATATCATTTATATCTGCTAAAAGTATAGGAGATAAAATTGTTACTTCAAAGTTTAGATTTTTCTGGTTCCTCGTTTTTCTTTTTACCTTTGGTATTGCAGTGGTATTGCTCTTAACTACAATGAGCTATCGTCCTATAAAGAAACTCAAATATAATATAAGAGATTTATTTCCATCGGCTGAAAAGAACTGCAGTGAGATTGATTATGTAACAAACGCAATTGGAAGCCTTCTTAGTGAAAATAAAACTCTTCAGTCTGATCTAAGAAAACAGGTAGGCATAACAAAAGATTATTTATATTTCAGATTGTTAAAAGGTGATGTAAAAACAATCAGAGAGTTTAATGATATGGGTAAACATGCAGGCGTTAGCATTAATAAACCCTTATACATGGTTGCCGTAGTACATTCAAATAATATTATAATTGATAACGTGAGCAGTTTTATACTTGTTTCAGATAAAGTAAAAGCATTTGTGCCATCAGATTACGAATGCTTTATAAAGGACAATAGCGGGTATAATTCGACTGTACTTATTTTTGCAATGGAATCATTTGATAAAGCAGAAGTAAATAAAATTTTGCTAAATATTATACTAGAATTGAATAAGGAATTCGCGAGTGGAGTTACCATTGGCATAGGAAAACAATATACAAGTCTTTGTGAAATATCAAAATCCTATGTTGAGGCAATGGCTGCAGCAAGTTTCAGACATATTATGAATAATAACAGCGTAATTTTCTTTGAGAATATTAATGAATTGGTATTGAGCAGCAATAACTATCCATTTTCTCTTGGGCAGCTCAAATCTTCAATTATTCAATATAAGAAGAAGGAAATTGGATTATCACTTATTAGTGTAATAGAATATGTTAAAAACGAAAATACTTCAAATGTGGCTGCGAAGAGAATATGCCTTGGTATTTTATATCATGTAGTTGAATATTTTAATAAACTCGGAGATATAAATCCGCTCTGTGAATACTCAGATATATTTCATATATCTGAATTTGATAAAAAGGAAGATTATACAGGCTTTATAGACCATCTCTATAATTGCATGCAGGCTGCATTGGATCAACAAGCAAATCCAGAGGCAAACTCAATTATTATTGAAATGATATCTTATATAAAAGCAAATTACCACTTGTTTGATTTTTCACTGCAGAAAATGTCGGATCAGTTTAATATGCCTACATCGGTAATAAGCCAGTATTTCAAGGATTATACAGATATGAATATTGTAGATTATCTGGCTGAGCTTCGGATTCATAAGGCCAAAGAACTTTTAACAAATAGTCAAATGGATATTAAAGATATTTCCGTGGAAGTCGGATATTATAACGTGAATAGTTTTATTCGCCGCTTTAAGCAACTGGAAGGTATAACACCCGGGGATTTCAGAAAGGAGAACGCTTCCACGGTGCAATATTCACAAAAAAGTTAGATGTATATGCTTAAAAATTAGTATATACAACCAAAGAAAAACTGTTGATTTACAAATCTCTCAAAATTGTAGTAAATTGGTTTTGCAGATGTCAAACATTTTCAAATCAATTTAATTCAATTATGAGAGGGTGCTTCTACGAATGCAGAATACAAAGACAGTTTTGCAAAATAATATTACACATCAAAAAAGTAAAAAGACGCTCCAGAAAAATCTCTTATATGTTAAGAAAAACTACGAATTATATTTACTTATATTTCCGGTAGTGATTTTTATCATTATATTTAATTACGTACCTATGTACGGAATTCAAATTGCGTTTAGAGACTTCATGCCAGGCTTTGGTATATGGGATAGTCCCTGGATTGGCTTGGACAATTTTACTACTTTTTTTAATGGACCTTACTTTTTTACAGTTTTAAAAAATACTATTACCTTAAGTTTAGTATCTCTAGTAGCAGGAGTACCTGCACCAATCATTCTAGCGCTTTTTTTAAATTCACTTCCCAGTGAAAGATATAAAAGAATAATACAAACAATTACATATGCTCCAAATTTCATATCAACTGTAGTTATTGTCGGTATGATGAAATTGTTTCTCTCACCTTCGGTAGGATTCGTAAACAAACTAATTGAAGCCTTTGGGGGAGACGCTGTCAACTTTTTTGCTGAACCGTCGGCGTTCGTTCCGATGTATGTAATTTCAGGTATATGGCAGGGTTGTGGCTGGGGTTCCATCATATATCTGGCAGCACTATCATCTATTAGCACTGAATTATATGAAGCAGCCATTGTTGATGGAGCAACCAAGATGCAGAGAATCTGGCACATAGATATTCCGGGTATATTGCCTACAATTGCCATTATGCTTATTTTGAGCTGTGGAAGTATATTGAGTATAGGCTTTGAAAAAGTTTATCTAATGCAAAATGATCTGAATTCGGGTGTTTCCGAGGTTATTTCAACTTATGTTTACAAAGTCGGTATGCTGCGATCACAATTCAGTTTTTCTACAGCAATAGGACTGTTTAATTCTGTAGTTAATTTGATACTGCTAATTATAGTAAACAAAATTACTAAAAAACTAACTGAAACATCACTTTGGTAAGGAGGATAATTAACATGATGCGTCAATCAAAATCTGATAGAATCTTTGATATTACAAACTATGCTGTATTAACTATACTGCTTATAATTGTAGCATACCCCCTATATTTTGTTTTAATTTCTTCAATTAGTGACATTGTATATATCAACAATGGTAAAGTGTGGCTATGGCCAAAAGGTACACAGTTTTTAGCTTATCAAAGAGTATTTCAGAATGAAATGATCCTGACAGGATATTTAAATAGTTTATTTTATGCTGTTTCCGGTACATTACTAAGTATTTTTGTAACAATGTCTGCAGGATATGTATTGTCCAGAAACGGATTTGTCGGTAAAAAGTTTGTTATGATTCTAATGACTATTACTATGTATTTCGGTGGTGGATTGATACCATATTATTTTCTGATTAAAAGTTTACATATGATTAATACGGTATGGATCATGATAATCCCGGCTGCAGTAAGTGTATATAACATAATAGTAGCAAGAACGTTCATTCAGTCCAATATACCGGATGAATTATATGAAGCAGCGGTAATGGACGGTGCCAGTCATACATTTTTCTTGTTTAAGATAGTTTATCCGCTTTCAAAATCTTTGATAGCTGTAATTGCTTTATTTGTTGCTGTTGGTCAGTGGAATTCATATTTTAATGCTCTGGTATTTATTAGTGACCAAAAGCTATATCCACTTCAACTTATTCTTAGAGATATATTGGTAATGAATCAAATTAATTTTGGTGATATGGTTGATCCAGATAGTCAGAGAACTCAGCAGCAGATGGCAGAAGCTCTGAAATATGCACTTATAGTAGTTGCCAGTGTTCCACCTTTATTAATGTATCCGCTTTTACAAAAGCATTTTGTAAAAGGTATGATGATTGGTTCTTTAAAGGGTTAACTTTTAATTTAATAAAGCTTTTCGGGGTTTAGGCAGAGTGAGCCTTAGATGACGCACATATAGCGGAGGTAAAGCTCAGGTATTAGAATCAGGAAAACGTAGCTACATTTTAAAAAGGGGAGGTGGAAATTAGCTAACAGTACCTTGACCTGATATAATGAAGATATAATGAAACAAGGCAAACTCTTAAACTCTCGTAGAAAGGCGTTATTGGGTTAGAATAGATAGAATGAAAAATTTTTAAATTACATGATAGGAGTGAAAGTATGAAAAAGAATAAGATTTTGTCGTTTACTCTAGTGATGATTATGGTGATTTCATTTGTATTATCAGGATGTGGCGGTGATGACAATGCTACAGATACTGCTGCCGGAACGTCTGTTGCAGCTGCATCTACAAGTTCGGCACCAAAACTACCTTATAATGAAACAGGATATCCGATTGTTAACCAAAAGGTTACTTATAATTTCTTTATTAGCGGTAACTTTAAAGATCCAAATGAATTAACCTTTATAAAGAAGCTGGAAGAGAAAACAAATGTTCATATCAACTGGTCGGTTGTTCCTCAATCGGCAGTACAAGAAAAGAAAAGTATATTATTTGCCGGTGGAGAACTTCCAGATGTATTTACCAACAATACTATTGGTGGTGATGAATTAACGACCTATGGACCAAAGGGAACCTTTGTTGAGCTTACTCCATATATAGAAAAGTTAATGCCTAATTTTAAGAAAATTTATACTGAAGAATATCCTCTAACATTGGGTGAAATAACTCTTCCGGACGGAAAAATATATTCACTTCCAGGTATTACACCATATTATAGAACCCGTAACGGATTTTATGTAAATACAGAATGGTTGAAAAAACTTAATATTTCAACTCCTGAAACACCTGAGCAGTTTTATGAAATGCTCAAAGCCTTCAAAGCTAATGATTTAAATGGTAATGGAAAAAAAGATGAAATCCCATTTGCATTCCAGGGAACGAACTATTCCGAGCTAATGGGGACATTTGGAATTCCATATATGGGCTTTTACATTAAAGATGGTAAGGTTATGAATGCAGCAATCAATAATGAATACAAAGAGGGTATTAAGTTTATTGGAAAGCTTTATAAAGAAAAACTTATTGATCCTGAAGTATTTACACAAGACGGAAGTCAGTTTAACTCAAAGAGTGCGTTGGAACCTACATATGGTGCTTTCCTTGGGTGGAGAGATCTTGATATCGTAGGGGCTGAAAATGCAAAACAGTATGATCTTATTCAACCGCTCAAGGCACCGGACGGAAACAGATATTGGGGCGGCGCTCGTACAACAACAAGTACTTCGAGAACAAGCTTTGTAATTACAAATAAAGCTAAAAATCCAGAAATTCTTGTTAGATGGGCTGACCTGTTATATGATCCTTACTATGGTGTTCAAGTTCGCCGTGGAACAATCGGTGAAGTATTGAATGAAGCTGCAGACGGAACCTTGACAATAAATCCTGTACCATCTCAATATAAAGACTATGTAGCATGGTGGCAAGCTACAAGTGTAACAGGTCTTCCATATGCGTCAATTATGAAATATGACAAAACTATATTGACAACACCTGTATTTACAGAAAAATTTGCACAGGATGATTTATATATCCAATTCATGAAAGGATATGAAGAGTTACCTGGTTTCTGGTATACACCGGAAGATATCAAAAAACTGGAAGATGCTCATGTTGGCGATATAGATAAGTTTATTGGAGAATCTACTGCAAAATGGGCAAGCGGTCAGGGGGATATTGACAAGGAATGGGATGCATATGTTGCAAGACTTAAGGAAATGGGTATAGACACTTATATTCAAGTAATTCAAAGTGTATATGATAGATATTTGACTACATTAAGTAAGTAATTTAACCAAAAAGGCTTTAGGTGCTTGTGTGGTACCTGAAGCCTTTTGGCTTTCATTATTTTATAAGCAATAGGGAGAAGCATATGTACAAAAACATAGTTCAAATTCCTGTATTTATTTATGGTGCGACAGTTCTGGCATTAGGCATTGCACATAAACTGAAACACAAGGCGATTGTGGTCGAGAGAACTGGTTTTGCAGGCAGGGAATATGTTGACTGTTATAATCCTGGAGATTTCATATATGGAAAAATATATAATAGTGAAACGCAGGATTTAAAGGCTGAACTCGAAAGAAGAAACATTTTACTCCAAAGTAAAATGCATATTCAGGGAGCAGCTCCAGTTGTATTCAACAGAGTAAAAGAAGAAAATCTCAATTTTCTATTTATGACTGTTGTTACCGGAATAAAGCCTGTCCAGGAAGGATATGAAGTAACTGTCTTTAATAATTCCGGTTATAAAAAATTTTATGCAGAGGTAGTAATTGATACCACATCTCTATGCGAAACCAGACCTTCTGAGAAGATAGGTATAAAATCTAAAAGCATCAATGCAACATTAAGTCCAGTTAATAAAGATTTTATATTTCCACATTCGAATAATCCACTAGTAACTCTTATACAGGGTAGGTTTGATGATGAGGTGTATCTGAAATTCCAGCTGCATAATGACGATGACTGGGTAACTTCCCATGAGAAGTTGCATAAATACTGGATTTCCAGGGAAGAAGGGCTTAGAGACTGGAATATTGCAGCGGTTGCTTCGAGCTTCGACATTAAAGTAGATACTAAATCGGAGCAATTAGACAGAAATTGGTTCTGGGTCCCTTCCAGCAGTCATGACAACTTACTTGATGCATATGAATCTGGGATATGTACCGGAGCAGAAATTTTGCTTGCAAAAGCCTGAATGGGGGATCTGGATGATATTACGTGAGAGAATTGAAAGAGAACTTTTTGAGACTGAAGTCGAAGCATCTGTTTTTGATGAATATTACGATATTGTTATTGTCGGACTGGGAACAGCTGGATGCATTTCGGCTATTGCAGCTGCAAAAAAGGGCCTGAAGGTTTTGGGCATTGAGAGATTAAACTGCATGGGAGGGCAAGGAACAGCAGGTGCAGTATTTTCATATTATTATGGTTCCAGCGGGGGGCTTTTTGAGGATATAGATAATCAAGTGAATGAATATGAAAAGCTGGGTTATACAAAAACCCACGGTATAAATCCATTTTTGAAAAAGTATGTTCTTGAAACAGAAGCTTTGAATACCGGTGTGACCATATCATATGAAGCTATCGTAACAGGAGTTTATTTAGAGGGTAAAAAGGTTATAGGAGTAAGATGGTTTTATAATGGCAGATTTGTTAATACAGGAGCAAAGGTTGTAATTGACTGTACAGCAGAGGCGGACATATGCGATATAGCGGGCTGTGAAACGCGCATGGGACGCGCATTTGATAATGGATGCCAGCCATTTTCCAATGTCATGGTTACTTTATATGGGAAGGAAACGTGGTGTCAGTTTATAGATGAAGGCCATGTGAATCAAACTGATGGTGACAAATTATCTGAGGCGATTATTGAAACAATGACGCACCCAATGCATTTGAGAGAATATTTTGACCCAATTGATAGAGTGCTATATTATACACAGCACTTGGGCGTTCGAGAGGGGCGCCATATTATTGGGGAAGAAACCGTTTTCCTTAATGATTTTTTTGAAGACAGGCTTACTGATAAACCGCTTTTTTACTCCAATTCGAA
This sequence comes from uncultured Clostridium sp., assembly GCA_964415835.1. GTDB lineage: Bacteria > Bacillota > Clostridia > Acetivibrionales > DSM-1351 > Ruminiclostridium. The sequence continues at coordinate 12,957 of CAYQCA010000055.1, forward strand.
TCTTGATAAGCACGGGCATGATTTTGCATTCGAAAGTGATCTGATACAGGAATGGACGATTGTCAGTGGGTTGTGGGGAATAAATATTTCTGTGCCAATGCCTATGGGCGCTATTATCCCAAAGGGTTATGATGGAATACTGGCAGCAGCCCGGCATCTTGCACTTGACCATGATATAGCAACAGCAGTTCGCATGAAAAAGGATATGCACAAGTGCGGGGAAGCTGCAGCGATTGTTGCATATGCATCAATTAGGAATAACTGTAGACTCAAAGATGTTTCATATGATTTTATACAACCGCTTTTAAAAGAAAATAAATGTTTAAATGAAGAAAACAATTTCAAAATGAACGAACTTATATCAAAAAAAGGACCTGTTTTTAAAAATATTAACTGGGTTATTGATAAAGACGAGTTAGAGCAAATACTCTTATCCGAAAAGCCGGGGATAGCAATATGGTCATGCCGAAGGATTGGGGCGGCTATTTCTGATGAACTAAAAAAATGGCTTGTGTCCGGAGAAAAAAACCTAAGTGAGAATAGCGCCCTTGCTCTTGGTTTACTTGGCGATATAGCTGCTCTTCCGATATTAAGGAAAATTGTTAGGGAGAGAACAAATCATACCTCTGAAGAAGGAGGAGAAAGAAGGGGAATAGCGGCAATTTACCTGCTTGGGAAACTGGGTGATACTGACAGTGTTCAAGAGTTAATTTCTGTCCTAGATGGTTTTGATATTGAGCAGGTTAAAGATACAAAAGATTTCTTCTTACAGTGCTATATTTATGCAATTTTAGCTTTAATCAAAATAGGCAAACATTGTGAAGGCAGAAGAGAAGAAATAGTAGAGGCTATTTTCAGAAGCTTAGCAAAAGTAGACATCGAACATTACAATATGCCTAAAACAAAAAAACAATCGGTGAGCGACTTAATTTTCAAGTCAAAGGAATTTACCATAAAGATGACAGCAGAGTGGTAAAAAATATTCCGTAAAACGTGATGCATATACATGCTGTAAATTGCCGTTTTACAGCATGTATATGCATTTTTAATTATTCGTAGAACCAATCAACATCAAGTATCCTAAGCCTGTGTCCCCAACTCTTGTAATAGGTTAAAATTACTTCCCTGCCAAGGAGTGTGGCACTTGTATATGCATATCCACTTGATACCGCCTGGTCTTCAATATTTTTAATATTTGTCCAGGTAACTCCTTCATCCGTTGATATTGCAGAAGTTAATGGATAACGGGTTGACAAATTGTTATTCCATATAATCAGCAAATCTCCGGTAGAAGCTAGCCTTCTTATTGTTGATGGTGAACTTGGAGCCACTAGCCCAGTTGATTCCGCAGCAGACCATGTATTACCTCCATCAGTAGAAATAGCTTTATATACATTTCCACCACCGCCTCTTCTTATGTTCATCAATACGTTACCATTTTTCAATTCAGTTACTCCAGGTTCCCATGCACCGGAAGACAGTGTAACTATACCGCTACCCTGATTCCAGGTAGCACCGTCATCGTCAGAATAATATACCCTTGAGTACATATTACTGAGTTCTTGTGTGGTTACCGTTGTGCAATATGCAACAGGAACCAGTATTCTTCCTGTCGATAATCTTACAACCCTGGCATTATTCAGAACGTAATATCCATTAGGTGAAGCAGTAACACATATTGGAGAACTCCAGGTATTTCCTTCATCAGTAGATCTGCGGAAATAAACCTTACAGTCAGAGGTGTTGTTCTTTCTCAAATAGAACAAACCAATGTCATCATTACCCATTCTAACCAATGATACTGACATGGTATTCATTGTACCTTCATTTGGTATAACAGTAAACGTACTTCCCCATGTATAACCGTTATCTGTTGAAATCTTACCTGCTATATATGAAGGGTCAAAATCTCCTGTACCTACAAAAGCGGTCCAGGCCATGAAAAGATTGCCGTTCTTTAAGCTTATAATATCTCCCTCTGTATTTCTTGCAGGGGCAATATCAATCATTGTAGGAACAGCTAGAGTTGATGAAAATGCTTTTACATCCTTATTGATATTCAAAATCCTGAATGACCAGTTAGTATCGCCAAGATTACAGTGTAGCTTTAAATATCTCGCATTCACGGAATTGAAAGAAAGTTTATGTACAAGCCTATCATTTTCAGTCCTGGTTGAAAAAGTCCAGCCTGTTATTTCTGTATAAGTGATATTATCATTACTGATGTATAAGTTATAATTACTTTGAGTTACTCTTGTACTTGTATTATCATCCAGCACTTCAATTGAATCAACAGGCACAACACCTAGTAAGTCAACGCCTACACTTGTATAGGTATAGTCGAAACCAACCGGTAAAGCGTATCCCCAATTAGTCAGCTGACCGCTTGCAGGATTGCTGTCAGGCCTTACATAACCTGCTTTTGCGGGAAGTAATGCTGGTGGAGCAGGAGGAGGTGTTCCGTTGAAAGCTTTTACATTAGATTGAAATGGATTCATAATAAAGGAATAGGCTGAATCGCTGTGTGTCGTGTGAATTTTTATATACCTTGCTGTAACTCCTGTAAATTCAAATGAATGCACATTCTGCCCATTTACAACTTTTGCACGGAAAATGACAGATGGTATTTGAGTATACGTAGAATTATCATTACTCCAGTACAAAACATAACTTGTGTCTTTACATCTTGTAGATGTATCAATATCGTAGATTTCGACTTTGGTTACACTTTGTGAAGTCCCAACATCAATACCAATACTTCTATCCATAAAGTCTATTGCTACTGCTGAATTATACCCCCAGTTTCCTATAACCCCTGTAACAGGGTTTGTATCACTGTTCAGGTAACCCGCTGTAGTGGGTAGCTGTGTATACGCAGCTTCAACTGTATTAATACCTGCAAGACTTCCAAATCCAAAAGTCACGAATGCTGTAATAAGAACCATACTTAATAATCTGTACATTTTTTTACTTTTAAACATAAAATATACCTCCTTTTTTTCTACATACTCATAATACCCTTATTACCCAACATGCCTTATACTATCTGAATCTAATAACACCTCCCAACATTATATATTCGTTCATACTGACAGGTCTTTGTGAAAACATGAAGCGGAATTATGTATTAAGCGTTTGTCTTTAAGTTTAAGATTCTCTAATAGGTATTTTTAAGCTGGCAGGAAATTGATTTTGGATCTTTTGTATATTTTATTTAAATGGTAATGTAATTACTTCTTGTGACATAATAATTATATACTTTTTTACAACATGAAAACTCTTTTTTTTTGACAAAAATGTATGACAGAATTGACATAGAATTATTGAAAATTTTCATTTTTAATCTAGGCGTTATAACATACCAATTAAAAAAGGAAACCTCGGCCCGGATGAGCCTCAGTTTCCTCTACGAAACAATAACTAAAATTTATTTCTTTTAAAATTTAATTTCACAGTTCACACTATCTGAATCAGTCACAACAGTATACAAGTTACTATTTGTACTTTCCAAGGAGCAGACGGTTAAGGATATTGGCTCTTTGGTGACATCCATCAGCATGTTATTTAAAGCTGTTCTTGTTTTCCTCCCACCATTCATCACACACTTTGTCGAGACAGAAAGGTCCCTCAGGAGCGGGTTTACGGCTAATCCATTTGCCATTTGTAAAATCAGGGATTGCTACCGGCTGCCCGCCCATGGCAATAGACTGCTCAGACAGTGCTGTTATACTCATCCATGCTGCCATGTCATATACATCTATTGGTGGCTGAACCTTATTTCTTACACTGTCAAAGAAAGCGCGAAGCACCAGAACATCCATACCGCCGTGACCGGCATCAGCATCAGGAGTATAGCTCTGCCAGATCGGGTGATCATATTCCTCTCTAAGCTTTTCTACATTATTCCACTGCTCTTTCCAGCAGAAATCATATTTATTGTGTTCACCATCGATAAATAATGAGTTATTGTCTTCCATATAAAGAGCCTTTGTACCCTGAACATGAAAACCTCTGGAATAGGCGCGGGGAAGAGTAGTATCCAGAGTAAGAATAATAGTTTCACCATGTGCACATTTAATGATTGTGGTAACAACATCTCCCTGTGTAAAGTTGAAGTTTGCCAGAGCGTGGTCCGGACCCTTAACACTGTTTATATATTCATGCAGCCCTCGTGCTTTTGATGCTACAGATACCAGCGAAAGCATACGGTTTCCGCGGTTAATATTCAAAACCTTAGCTATAGGGCCAAGCTCGTGGGTTGGGTAGTTTTCGCAGTTGCGGTTCATGTAATTGACCAGACGATAGTGGCGATTTTCCTCGCCGTCGGTTACTTCACTGCGTAAATCGTGACGGTATCCGCCCTGACAGTGAACGACTTCGCCAAACAGGCCCTTTTTAACCATATTAAGCACCATCAGCTCTTCACGGCCGTAGCAGCAATTTTCAAGCATCATTACAGGTACGCCTGTTTCTTCATGGGTTTTGACCAACTCCCATAATTCGTTTATGGAGTAAGCTCCTCCTACTTCAGTTGCAACATACTTACCGGCTTTCATTGCAGCGATGGCAATATTAATGTGGTCTGCCCAGGATGTTGATACTATAACTGCCTCAATTTCATCAATAGCTAATACTTCTCTGTAATCAGCGGTGGCAAAGGGAGTATTCCCACAAACGGATTCAACTTCTTTTACACCATTTAACCGTCTGTCCTCGTAATTATCTGCCACAGCTAAAACCTTTATATTTTCCAATCTGACCACGGTAGAAAGTAAACCGAAGCCGCGGCCTCCCAAGCCAATAACACCAATCTTTAATTCTCTTTCCATATTTAGTAACCTCACTTTTTTTAAAAATAAACTAGAAAATATTGATTGTTATAATTCTAGTATAGAGGTATAATTAGACTAATAACATGAATTTTATAGCTTATTTCCTGTAAAATATTGCGCTCAAGGGGTAAAGTAAAATGATAAATTATGGTGGAGTTATACTTGAAGCAGACACTAATATCGGAAGTCAGGATATGGTAACCCCCTATTTCATTAACTGCTGCGGATACATAAAAATTAAAAGCACTAGTATATCACTCATCCGGAGAAGGGTTGATTATTATTTAATATACCTTGTAAACGGTGTAGGCCATTACAGGATTGGAGATGAATATCAGACAGTTCAATCCGGAAATATTATTTTATATAAATCCCTTGAAGATCAGGATTACTACTACATTGGAGAGGAAAAGGCAGAGCTCTACTGGATACACTTTACCGGTAATGCTGTTGAGCAGCAGCTTATTAGCCTTGGACTGGGGGATAAACATATATATCAGGTGGGAATTCAAACTGAGTGTATACAGCTATTCGAAAGGATGATACACGAAATTAACATAAAGAACCCAGCATACCATTCGCTCTGTATCAGTTATCTGTTACAGATATTGTCTCTTTTTTCTAGAGAGGCACTTCTTAATAGTAAAGGTCAGAGGGTTTTCAAAAACAGTGATATAGAAGATGTTATCAAGAAAATGCATTTAGAGTACCAGCAGGATCATTCCATAGGCTATTATGCAGATAGCTGTAACCTAAGCATTTACCAGTTTATCAGAAAATTTCAAAAATCCATGCAGATGTCACCGGCCAGGT
>CAYQCA010000056.1:0-6818 GCA_964415835.1 uncultured Clostridium sp.
TAACATAGGACGAAGGTTTCCCCCCAGCTTCAGCCTTTAAATATATAGTTGCCTGTGATTGGCCTTCTGGTACGGTAAATAGTATTCTTCTTATTGCCCATCCTCCCGATATCAGTCCTGAGCTCTCTTTTATACCGAAACCCTTTACTCCGTATTTACCTATTCTATCCACTGCTTTTGCAGTAACATAAAGAGCATAAGTTCTTCCACCTATAAGGCCAGATATTGTCTGTTCGACTCCTCCCTCCTTAGCATCATTTCCTGATATCCTCAAGCTGTAATTATTCACCATTCCGCCAACCAATGAAACCCCAAGTGTATTTGATACAGCGTTGATATGTGAGTAATCACTGTCAGGAGATATTTTAGTCCAACCGTTCAGATCACCGCTTTCGAAATCACCATTCAAAATATAGTCATTCTCGCCATAAATCATTGAAGTTGAAGTTTGTGCTGTTTTGGTTATCAAATATACTTGCCCGGCATCCGGGCTTACAGTAATTGTGTTGTTAGTTATAGCCAGATCAGAAATATATGTCTTTCCGTGCTTATCAAGTTTATATAATTTTGCGGTACTCTGTGCAGACCAGTTATTCGGGAGCTTCCAGATATTAGTAGTTCCCTTCTTGCTGTATAACAAAATTTCATTTTCATTATTTTGGGGCATAAATATGCTCCATTCCTTAGCCAAATAAAAGTCTGTCCCCTGCTTTAGCTTGTATTCACCTGTAAACTTATCATAAGTAGCTTCAATATCATCAGCAAATTTAGCGGTCTCATATCTGTCAGTTTCTGTTATACTTAATAGGCTATGAGGCTTTGTAAATTTTACCGGCAGGACATTCATCATCTGTGACTCTATAAATTTACCCATAGGTGCATATTCCCATGACAAATAACTATAATCCGTATACTTTAGTAAATCAATCCACGGATATGATGGACCGAATGAGGGTGCGCCCAATCCGTGTTCCATGATATTGAATTTGATAAACTTAGCTATTTTACTGTCATGGCCTTCCCCACATTGAGCCGCAACAAAAGTCTGGTAATCATCCAAAAACGGTAATTCCGTTTCACTTGAAAACGCCCATCCTATATTATTAAAATCTTGACAGATTTTTCTCATTGCCCATGCTTCTTCAACAATACCATATCCCACCTCCTCACTCGTATCAGCTTGAAAAACATCTGTATACATAAACTTGTCCAAGTTAGGTAAAGTATTCTTAAGAGCCGCAATCCTTCTAGCAGGATTACCCTTTAAATAGTCCTTCGTATGGCTTATCTGGTAGCACTCAGGGTCTAGATAATACCATGCAATTTTGGGATTGCCTGCGGCATCTCTGGCCCATATTTGACTGTCATATTCCTCCCCAGAGTTAACATAGCAATCATCCATGTTGATATGAAGGCTTACTGTGCAATTATATTTTTTCGCCTCATCAATCAGCCATATTAGTTTATCTCTCCCGCCTGCCTTTTCCATTATTGTAGTGAGCTTTGGAAATTGGGTATCATGTCCGTCACCCTGATATCCAACCAAATAAACAATCTGCTTCCTGCCATTTGTAACGTTATATACATCTTTAATAATATCCAGTGCTGACGTGAATGTCTGGGCCGGGTCATTTGTTTGCGATCCGATAGTAATTATGTAGAGTAATGAGTCAGTAACATCTGAAGTATTAAAAGGTATCGGTATGTTAGACCTATACCAAACTGCAGCATCCTGCCAATTTATCAAACTATCGCTATTGTTGTCCGCAAAAACACCTACCTTACAGCTTAAGAGCGGCTGTATCTCCCCGACAATTCTATAGTAGTAAACCCCATTATACAAAGACGCAAACTTTCCCGTATAGTTTGAATCGCATTGAGAAGCATACCTGTCAATCAGAATATTGTTGTAAATCCCAACTGATACCTTGTCATTATTAATGAATGCATAAGCACAGTATTTTGTATCGCTGCTGCTTATACCGGATATCGGCTCTATTGTCTCTTCATAACCATCAAATCTATGCCTGAAGGTAGTTAAAGCTACACTGGATTGGCTTTGGGTTCCTTTAATCGATGCTAACTGGTGATCAGGAAATTCAATAGTTTTCACCTGGATTAAGCCATTTTCCTGAATACTTGTTATATTCATTTGAAGTACATTGCCAACAACTTGAAATTGAATATTTATTATTACATTTATAGGATTTACAGTTATCCTGTAATCTATCTTGTCTGAAGCTTTTGTAGTAGATATTGAAAGTTCAGAACCACTATATGCAGTACCGTTGATTTTTATTATATTGCTGCCTGTCAGTTTACCATATACGACCCCTCCATTTGGTGTATAGGTATACTGTTTTATATTCGGAAATGTGTTATCAACTATTACGGATAGATATGAACTGGATATTGTATAGTCTGCGGCATACGCACTAAAACTTCCTATAATAATCATTGCGCATATGGTAAGCATGGTACACAGTAAGATCCTTAAACTAAAGAAAATTCCTTTTATCATATTTACCTCCAAAATGTTTGTTTATGACAAGTACTAAAAGACTCCCATTAAAGTTCATTTAATAAGAGTCTTCTAGTCACAATTACTAGTTGATACCTAGCTGCGCTGCCTTTTCGTTAACTTCTTTTATAGCCTTCTCCAATGATTTTTGTTTCCAGGCTTCTGCTGTCTTATTCCAATCCTTTTCCGGATCAGCTTTCTTGTCAATCATAATCTTGATTATATCGTCAACCGGCCATATTGAAGCTGCCTCAGTTTTTGCAGGTGTATACATGAAATGTACATCCCAATTTACAGGTGCGATTTCAGCATTTTGCGTATACCAATTATAGAATTCTGTATAGGCCTTCATTGAGGACTCTCCATAGTAAGCTATTGTATGTTCGTTTATACCTTGTGTAAGCAATGAACTCCACTGAGCCAAATTTTTTAACAACTTAAGTGAAGGATATTTTTTCTCAAGATCTTCATAATTTCCTTTATCATCTTTTGCACGCGTTATTATAATCTTGTCTCCTTCTTTTTTATAATCAACTCCCTCAATTCCATAATAAATAATATTTTGCCATTCCTCTGAGAAGAGATAATCGTATATTCTTAATATCCTATCCATCTTTTCATCGTCTACGTTAGAGTTGAAATAAGTATGCGACCAGAAGGAAGCTGAATTCCATCTGTAATATTTCCCATCATCATTTGCCCAAATAGGAAGCAATCCTACACAGTCAAAGAAATCCTTATCAGGGTTAAATTTTTTCCATTCTTCAATCATTACCTTCATTCTTTCAGGATCGGTCTGCGTTGCGCAAAGGCCCGACTTGCCCTGGTAAAACTTCTGAGTTCCCTCGTCCAGCTTCTCTATAGAGAAATCTTTATCTATAAGGCCATCCTGGTAAAGTTTTCTAAGCTTCTTAATACCATCAAGCATATTTTTATCCATGTACGGCGGAATCCATTGACCATCCTGCTCTAACCATGCCCATACTCCAAAGGCCGGACTTCCCATACCAAGGAACCAATGCTGTATAAACCAGGTACCTCTCATTGTCAAACCAATTTGATCATCTTGCCCATTTCCATCCGGGTCATTTTCCTTAAACGCTTTCAACATTGCAGCGTAGTCATCGAATGTTTTAGGAGTCTGGATTCCCAGCTTCTGCATCCAGTCTTTTCTAACTACAAAACCTGTAGTAGTGCAGGTCTGGTCAACCGTGAGACCCGTCGGTCTGGGTAACATAAAATTTTTACCGTCTTCTGTTTTAAGGGCCTTAACATCAGGTTTTTCAAATTGCTTTTGTACATTTGGATACTTGGATAAATCCTCTGGTAATGCACGGATAATACCCTGCTTTATCCATGTGTAATACATTTCTGTATTAGCTATGTCATGTGCAAATATATCCGGCAGTTCCCCTGAGGCAGCCCATAGCTTATACTTATCCCCAAAATCATTCCATGTTGGACTCTTTGAAACAAGTTTAACATTAAAATCCTTTTCAATCTTTTGAAGCATCGGGTCATTCGCCCTACTATCAAAAGCTGCAGCTGAATCCCAATACCCAATTGAAATTTCAATCCGCTTTTCAAAAGGATTCGGTTCGCTTGTTGCAGTAGCTTCAGTCACCTGCTGGGTTGTTTGAGCTTCCGCTGATGAGTCTTTTTCCTTATTACCTGAACATCCGGCGAAAACCGATGCAGCTATACATACTGCAACGATCAGGCATAAGAATCGCCTTAATTTTTTCATAAAAGTACCTCCTGTTTTTTTATTTTGAGCAACTCCGGAGATATTCGAGCAAATATCTTTTTAACAACTTTTTATGTAAACGTACATCTGGATTGTTAAAATTTCTACAATCTCTAAGCACATATTAATTGTACCTAAGATATTTTACCAAAATACTCAGAAGTGCTAAAAGTCAAATATTGATGTGCTTTTCTATTCCTTTATAGCTCCCAGCATCACACCAGATGCAAAATATTTTTGTACAAAGGGGTAAACAAACATAATGGGTAGAATAGTTACAACTATTGTTGCGGTTTTTAATCCATCTGGAAAGACATTTTTTGTCATGAAATTAATACCCTGGCTATCTCTAACAAGCCTGATATAGTCAAACATCATTTGCCTTAAAAAAAGCTGCAGCGGGAATTTTGTCTGATCACTTATGAATAGTTGTGCATTCCACCACTCATTCCACTTATCAACCGAGTAGAACAATGTTACTGCAGCCATAGTTGGCAGTGACACAGGCAATACAATCCTGAATAAAATTGTTATATCGTTTGCTCCGTCAATTTTGGCCGATTCCTCAATTCCTGCCGGTATAGTCCTGAAATAGTTAAGCATTACTATTAAATAAAAGGTATTCACCAGAGTAGGAAATATCATTACAAATCTACTCCCTACCAAGCCGATATTCTTTATAGTTAAATAAAATGGCACAAGTCCTCCGGAAAAAAGCATTGTGAATAGTATTGCCGCCATAATTACTCTTCTTCCCGGAATGCTCTTTTTTGATAACGCATAAGCAGCACATGATGTTACAAGCATACTGAGAAATGTTCCTATAACAGTTACAAATAATGAGTTTCCAATTGCTATGTCCACTCTGCAGTAATCCCATATCATCCTGTAGGATGACAAGTTAAAAGTTGTTGGGATTAAGTAGTAACTTTGCTTTAGGATTTCCTCCGGAGAGGCAAATGAAACAATAAATACGTGATAAAATGGTATAAATGTCATTATCAATAAAATCATCAAGAATGTATTGATTAGTATGTCTGATAATTGAATCTTGTTTTTCATAATATCCCATCCTGACCTAATAGCTTTACGACATAGTTTGCTCCAAACAGCATAAACGCATTTATTATAGACTTAAACAGACCGACTGCCGTTGAGAATCCATAATCTCCTGCTTCAAGGAATGCTACCCTGTATACATAAGTGTCTATAATCTCAGAAACATCATATACAGTAGGGTTATACATGTTATATATCTGGTCAAAACCTCCGTTCATTATTCCTCCTATAGCAAGTATAAAAAGTATTGCAACAGTGTTTCTCAAACAAGGCCAGGTTATTGCCTTCATCTGCTGCCATCTGTTTGCACCATCTATTGTTGCTGATTCATATAACTGTGGGTCTATACTTGCGATCGCTGCTAAGTATATAATAGTCCCCCACCCCATTTCCTTCCATATGCTAGTGCTATACAATATCCATCTAAACGCTGAAGCTTGAGTCAAAAGGCTTACATCGGATGTAAACCCGAAAATTCCTAGCAATTGATTTAATGTTCCGTTGCTGGAAAGAAAATTTACCATTATTCCACTAACTATTACCCAGGATAAAAAATGCGGAAATGTGTATACTGTTTGATATACTTTTTTCAGTCTATTATTTCTGACCTCATTCAACAACAGTGTAACTATTATTGGAAACGGAAACTCAATAAGCAATCTTTGTCCCGCAATAATTAACGTGTTAATTAAGGCTTGCCTAAACCCGGTTAGACTGAACATTTTTTCAAAATGATCCAGACCTATGAATGAACTGGCAAAAACTCCTTTTGCAAAGTTAAAGTCTTTAAAAGCCAGTTGTATCCCATACATTGGAACATAACAAAAGATTATGTAAAATAAAATAGCAGGTAATATAAGCAGATACATATATCTGTACTCAATTATAGTCGTCCAAAAGCTTTTCTTTTTCGTCTCAAAAGAAAGCGGACGCCCGCCACATGACTGCTGTAAGCTACTAGGAGCCAACTTACGCACCTCCATGATGTCATATTTGATTTGTAAATGGGATAACGTTATCTCTCATGATATAAATATAAAATATTTTGAATTGGTTTTGTATACAAAAAGTTAAGATTAATATATAAAAATCTAAGACATTAAGAGAATTATTTATATGTTTTCATTTCTGTATTCGGAAGGAGTTCGTCCTTTCAAGCTTTTGAATATCCTGGCAAAATAAAAGTAATTATCATACCCGGCTTTTTCGGCAACCTCATTTATACTCAAAGATGTATCCTTTAGCATCTCACATGCAAAAGAAACTCTCAGCCTTGTCAAATACTGTATAAATGATTCATTAAATTCCTTTTTAAACAATTGTCCAAGGTAAAATGGGTTTAAATAGAACTTGTCTGCCAGGCTTTTGACTGTTATATCTTCCTTTAGAAAGTTGTTGTTAACATACTCTAATATAGCTTTTAAAGTTCGGTTATCAGTTTCTTTCAATTCACTGTTTACTTCGCCTAAAAAGCTGCCGATAATAAAACTT
>CAYQCA010000056.1:6828-10771 GCA_964415835.1 uncultured Clostridium sp.
TTTCTTTCTGGATTCTTAATTTCTCCAGCATTTCATAAACTGTAGAAAATAAGCTAACAAGCTGCTCAAAGTTGTATATATGAAAGTCCGTTTGCGCAGGATGATATGGATAAACACAATCCATAGCCTTATTATGTAATTGAAATGCATGTCTTATATCAAAGGCTCCGATCTTAAACTGCTGCATCAGCCTATCAAAATACTCGTTGAGTGCATTATGGTTTTTTTTCTGCACTATCTGGTCCAAGGAGCTGAAGTAATTGTCATATACAACTGCAGGTTTTATCTCCTCAGCATTACACACATAACCTATACCTTTAATAAAAAACTGATAAGAAGAAAGTTCTGCTAAGTCTACTTCCTGTCTGATTTTATTAATGTCACCCATCCCCATAACCAAACCTATTCCAAGAACATTATCCGGTATGTTGTGTTTGATATATGCCATTAGCAAATCAATCCCAATCCCTGAAATTAAGTAAACCCATTTTTTGCTTCCGATTTTTATATTAAGATCATAGCTTACAGAAGGAATATTTGGTAATCCATCACCAATACTTACTACAATTATTCCTTTACTTTGGACATACTTGTCCAAAACTGCTTTTAGGCTTCCAAAACCTCCTTTAAATCCGTAATCCATACCCATTTCCTGAGCCTGAAGGAAATCAAAAAAGCGAGCACCAATTATTGATTTGTTCCATTCCAGATTTGCTCTGGCCTTATCAAGAGCTTTCAAAAGCATTTCCTCTTTAAAGGGCTTAAGACAATAAGCTATAGCTCCATTATCCATAGCTGACTGAGCAAAAGTAAAATCAGCATGCCCACTGCATACGATCATCTGTATCCCCATATTCATTGTATTAATTTTTTCCATCAGCTCCAGCCCATCCATTTCCGGCATCTTTATGTCAGTAAAAACAATATCAGGCCTTAACTGTTTAATATCCTCATATGCATCAAATGCATTCTCAGCCTGTCCTATAATCTTAAATCCATGCTTAATCCAATTAATTGCATGCTTTAGACTCTCAAGAACAAACATTTCATCGTCCACTAAATAAACAGTATAAATAATTATCCCTCCCCTGGTATTTTAAAGTAAATTTCAGTGCCCCAACCAAGTTTGCTTTCTACTGTTATCCCGAATTCATCTCCATATGTAATTTTTAACCGCCAGTTAACATTGGCTATTCCTATATGGCTTTTCCCTATTTTACGCAGTGGCTCTTCACCTGACTCACTCAGTAACTCCTTTCTTATCTCTTCAAGTGTAGTGTCATCCATACCAACCCCATTATCCTTTACCCATAAAACTACATTCCCATCTTCATCAATGCAGCCTCCAATTCTTATTATGCTTTTATTAAGCCTTGGCTCAACTCCATGGGTAATTGCGTTTTCTACAATTGGCTGAATAACCATCTTGATTATTTTAACATTCAGCACATCCTCTGAAAATTCATAGACTTCTTCAAACCTTCTCCTAAATCTCATTTTCTGAATTTGCACATATGCCTTTACTATGTTGATTTCCTCATGTAAAAAAACCTGATCATTTCCCTTAATGCTATACCACAAAATATCACTAAGATTGTTAATCATATCTCTTACGTCATAGTTTCCATTCAGAACAGCCATGCCATTAATAGTCTCTAGTGTATTATGCAGAAAATGGGGATTTATTTGGCTCTTCAAGAACTCCAGTTCTGCTTGTTTCTTTGCCAGTTCCGCTTCATATAGCCTCGAATTCATGTTTAATATTCTGTGAGCCAGATTGTCTATGCTGTTTAAAAGGTTGTTAAATGCATTAGAAACAATTCCAATCTCTTTGTAGCCTTCCAGTAAAACAATCTTTTTTAGGTTCTTTAGATTTCCATCACGTATACTGTCTATAAAACTTACAAAATTTTGGATCGGCCTGATTATATTACATCCGATAATGTAGTAAAGTATGAACAATAATACAACTGATATTATCAGGATATTTATGTCCAACCTGCGTACATCGTTTAATCCCTTAAACAATACACTTTTATTATAAACACTGATTATTTTACCACCAATGGCCGACAAATCCTTCGTATGTACGATATAGTTTTTTTTCTTTAGATTACCGATATCATTTATTCTTCTTATTATATCGATTTCTTCTTTATTTTCTTCTGAACTCTGCCCATTATATACTTTCCCGACCTTATCTAAAATATAGAAGTTTCCAGCTACCTTTTGGGACATGCCGTTTATCTGTTTACTGAAAACTGCTGCATCGATAACAAGTATCAATTCTCCAACTATTTCGCCATAATTTGGTTTGTTGGAATCAAGGGCATAAATTTTAGTTCCTACCAGCAAACAGTCAATTTTTTTGTAACCCAAATCCCATTTTTCAAACTCAGAATAATACGCTTTAGTAAGAAACGGAATCCTCTTAGTAAAGCCGTCAATAGTTGCTTTCTCTTCAGGATCAAATGCTGTATTATAGCCCTTACCAGAAGAAGAAATAATAATAATATCTGCTATTGAGTCACTTAGATTAGTCATATTATTAACTACTTTATCAACCTGTGGGTATAGTTCGAACTTAGTACTAATATCATCTGATATCAGGTAGTCTTGAATAACTTCACTATATGCCATCGCAGATACAATTTTATTAATAGATTCGAGTTCCGTCGATATGTCTTTCTCCATCTTTTCCATTATCTCTTCCGTATAGTCACTGTTTTTGTTAAATATTACTCCTGAAGTCTGTATATAAGTAATAAAAACAATTGAGACCATTATTACTAAAGATATCCCTCCTGCAAAAAGTAGCTGGAGCTTTATAGACCTGTTTTTCAGTAAACTAAGCATAATATCCACCCTTAAACAAAGATTGTAAATAAAGAGTAGCCTGTAAGATTATGTTTTTTATACATATATGAACATCATATTAAAGAAACACATATTTTGTCAATCGTTAGAATACTATTTGGAGTTTATGAGGAAGCTGTTTCTAGGAAATTTTGGGCTCCCAGTAATCTTCTCATGAGTTTTTTGCATCCGAATCAATTTTTATTCTCCCTACTACAACCCTGTCATTTCCACCCAGGTCTTTGTAGACAGCAATATCTTCAAACTTTGATTGCATGAGACTGGTTACGTCCTGAGCCTGATTATATCCTATTTCTAAGGCGAGATAGCCGTTTTTATTCAGATATTCCGGTGCCCGCTCTATTATTCTTTTGTAGAAGACAAGCCCATTCTTTCCTCCATCTAGTGCTATCAAAGGTTCATTATCCTTAACTTGCTTTTGAAGTTTTAATATTGTATCACTTTCAATATATGGGGGATTACTTACTATAATATCAAATTTGTATTCGCTTTTTCCTAATGCTTCAAATAAATCTCCCTGAAACAGCCTTAGTCTGTTTTCTGTTCCATTTCGCTCACTGTTCTTTTTCGCGATTTTCAGGGCTTCCTCAGAAATATCGCAAGCCACCACTTTGCACTCAGGGCAGTAGTGTGCAATGCTGATTCCTATACATCCTGACCCGGTGCACATATCAAGTACAGAAACATCTGTTGTTTTTTGCTTTTGCCTGACGAGATCAATACATTTTTCCACCAGCACCTCTGTATCCTGTCTGGGAATCAGAACGGCGGGGCTAACTGTAAAATCAAGTGACATAAATTCTGTATAGCCGATAATATACTGCAACGGAACCTTATTTGAACGTAAGTCCAGCATATTTCTCAGTTTTACCTGTTCTTCTTCATTGAGCACTCTGTCATCATGGGCAAATAGGTATGTTCTATCGCAGTTTAAAACATAGCAAAGCATAACCCCGGCTTCTAAAACCGGGGTCTCTATATCTTCACTTTTTAATATATCACATGCGTATCGTAAAAATTCTTTAATAATCATAAATTCACTCTATCTTTATTAGAACGCAGAACT
>CAYQCA010000056.1:10871-18593 GCA_964415835.1 uncultured Clostridium sp.
CTACTCCTATTACTCCTGCCTACTATTCCTTCCCCCACTCATCACTGCCATCTTCACTTGGTAAAACCTCGTTAAATGCAGCAATAGCAACCTCTATCTGGCTATCATCAGGTTCTCTGGTGGTAAATGCCTGAAACATCAACCCAGGTGCACTTACAACTTTAAATAGCCAATTATCATACTTTACGGCAAACTTTATAAGCTCAAGCGAAATACCGACAACCAACGGTACTAAAACAATTCTTATCAAAGCATTTATAAAAACATTATTCCAGCCGGTAAGTGAAAAAATTAAAATACTAATAATCATAATTGTAAAAAAGAGAGAGGTACCGCATCTGGGATGTCTTGTTGAATATTTTCTAACATTTTCTACTGTTATCTCATCGCCATGCTCATAGCAATGGATGGTCTTATGTTCTGCTCCATGGTATTCCCAAACCCTCTTCATTTCTTTTAAAAGAGAGGTAAGTGCTAAATACCCTATAAATAAAGCTATTCTAAAAGCGCCTTCAATCAAGTTTAAAATTACAGATCCAGAAAAAGATTCCTTATTTACAGGAAACAGATTGGCTAGAAAAGTCGGAAGCACAATAAATAACCCAACACTAAAGCAAATTGATAGTATTACTGAAAAATAGATAGCAATATCTGTTACCTTATCTCCAAATTTCCTTTCAAGCCACTTCTCAATCTTTGATGGTTCATATGGTTTTTCCCCATCTTCAAGATCTACAAACTCCGCAGAATACATCAGAGCCTTGACTCCTATAACAAGCTGGGAAAAAAGATTGACAGCACCTCTAACTACAGGAATCTTAGATAATTTCCCCTTTGGTTTCATAGGTTTCTTATCAATTACTATCTCTCCATCAGGCTTCCTAACAGCCGTCGCTCTATATTGAGGACCTATCATCAAAAGTCCTTCCAGTAATGCCTGACCTCCAATTGTCGTCTTCTTCATTAAACCCTCCTACTATAAAAGCCTATATTCCATATCTTAAATCAATTAAGTAGTTTAGTCAATTTTAAAAATCTGTTTAGCAATGAGATGCTAAACAGATTCTTAGATAGAATAAAAGACTGGAAACATCATTCCAGTCTTTAAAATGTCTTCATTAAGCGTTATCAACAATGCCATATTTCTTTTTAAACTTATCAACACGTCCACCAGTGTCAATAAGTTTCTGCTTTCCTGTATAGAAAGGATGACACTTTGAACAAATTTCAACGTGAAGGTCTTTCTTTGTAGAACCAGTTGTAAAAGTCTCGCCGCATGCGCACTTAACTACTGCTTCTCCGTAATTTGGATGAATTCCTTCCTTCATTGTTTTTCACCTTCTTTCAAAAACATATTTCAACGTCTTAAAGTCAATTACTATTGGCTGAGAGCCGATAGTTTAGGTTTGAAGCTAAAGCCTCTCAAATTAATATATCTTCAACCGTAATTGACCTAGAACAACATTTATATAATTAATGTACTAAGTAGTACCAGGTTGCTTATTACAGAGGCAAGTGATATTTTAACATAAAAAGCGTTTTATCGCAATACCTATTTTAAAAACCAACTTTTGTATATACTATTGATTTTTATCCAAGAAGGAAACATTTATACTCTTTACAAAATCATCATTGGTTCTGGTTTGCATTAGCTTATTAATCAATATTTCTGTAACTTCCGCCGTTCCCATATTACTCATTGCCTTTCTGATAGCCCATACACTTTCAAGCTCTCTCTGGCTTAGCAACAATTCCTCACGGCGTGTACCTGATTTATTGATATCTATTGCAGGGAATATTCTCTTTTCAGATAATTTTCTGTCCAGATGCAATTCCATATTACCGGTCCCTTTGAATTCTTCAAATATAACGTCATCCATTCTGCTTCCTGTTTCAATAAGGGCCGTTGCCATTATTGTCAGACTGCCACCATTCTCGATATTTCTTGCAGCACCAAAGAATTTTTTTGGCTTGTGCAATGCACCGGGATCCAAACCACCGGACAACGTTCTGCCTGTTGGTGGAATGGTAAGGTTGTACGCTCTCGCTAACCTTGTAATACTATCTAATAATATTACAACGTCTTTTTTTTGCTCTACAAGTCTTTGTGCTCTTTCCAAAACCATTTCAGCAACTTTGATATGGTGTTCAGGAACTTCATCGAATGTAGAATATATAACCTCACCCTTTATAGATCTTTGCATATCTGTAACTTCTTCAGGTCGCTCATCAATGAGCAATACAATCAGTTCTATCTCAGGATAATTTACAGTAATAGCATTTGCAATTTTCTTCAAAAGTATTGTTTTACCAGCCTTTGGAGGTGATACTATCATTCCTCTCTGACCTTTTCCAATAGGAGCTATCAAATCAATAAGTCTGGTAGAAAATTCTCTCGGAGCTGTCTCCATTGTTATTCTACTATCAGGGTATATTGGAGTTAAATACTCAAAAGGTATTCTTTTTGATGCAACCTCGGGTGAATCACCATTAATTGATTGTACATAAAGCAAAGCCTGGAATTTTTCACCCTCTTTAGGTATTCTTCCTTTACCTCTGAGCTTATCACCTGTTTTAAGACCAAATCTCCGGATTTGTGAAGGGGAAACATATACATCGCGTAAGCCGGATAGATAGTTTTCACTTCTCAAAAATCCATATCCGTCAGGTAATACTTCAAGTACTCCCTCTACCGGATCATCACTCTCTATTTTTTCATTTCCGTTTCCGTTAGTGTTCCCATTAAATTGCTGTTGAGGCTGTTGATTTTGCTGCTGTTGGGCAATCACTTGCGGAGGAGTCTGTACAGGTTGTAACTGCTGCTGTGGTTGTCTCTGTACCTGTTGTTGTGAAGCTTGTTGTTGTGAAGCTTGTTGTTGTGTAGCTTGTTGTTGTGTAGCTTGTTGTTGTGGTTGTTGCTGAGATTGCTGTACATGTTGCCTTTGTGGTCTATGTGCAGGTATAGCTGCTAAACCCTGGCCCTGTCGCTGTTCTGATGTTTCCTGGGCAGAATTTTGTTGCCTTGTGTGTCTGTGAACAGGCCTCTCAGGACGTCGAACCTTCTCTTCAGCCTTAATAGTTTTCTCTTCTTCGTTAACAGGCTTTTCTTCAGCTTTAGTAACAAGCTCTTCAGTTTTTGCGGGTTTTTCTTCAGGTTTTGCAGCCTGTTCTTCAGTCACAGGCTTCTCTTCAGGTTTTTCAATCTTTTCTTCAGCTTTTACGGGCTTCTCTTCAGGTTTTTCAGTCTTTTCTTCAGCTTTTACGGGTTTCTCATGATGTTTTACAGCTTTTTCTTCAGTTTTTACAGGCTTCTCTTGATGCTTTGCCTTAACTGTATCCTTCTCTTTTAAAGGCTTTTGTTTCTTTGTTGCACCTTCAATGGCTACTTCGACGACATTTTCTTTTGTTTCATCCTTTTCAGCAGATTTCTCGGTAATAGCAGTATCATTAACTGTTTCATCAGAAACTGCTTCCTTATTTTTATGTAATCTGCCATGGGGTTTCTTTTCTTTTTCGGTACTCCTTATTTCCAGATGTTTCAACCTGTCAGGTAATCTATTTGGCTTCTCAACAGAACTATCCTGTTCTACTTGAACATCCTTCTGGACTTCATCGTTAGCTTTTGGTCCCTGATTATCAGAAACTTCTGCTATAGGAGCAGCTTCTTCCATTTGCTTATCCTGAGCTTTGCCGGGTCTTCCTCTTCGAGACTTTCTCAATATAGAAACTTCCTTTTCAGGAGCCCTATCATGATTATCTGAGCTTGGTGTATTTTCTACAACCTGTTCAGTCTGTTCAGTTTTGTCCGCTACAAGTTCAGTTACTGGATCGTCCTCTTTGAGTTCCTCAAGTTTGGGCTCGTCAACCGGCTGCTTTATTTCGGATTCTTCATTTTTAACGGGTACATCGCTTTGCTCGTCTTGGGTTTCATTTTTTATGGTTTCCACAGAATTTTGTGTCAATAAATCTATCAGTTCGCCTTTTTTATATTTGGATATATTTTTTAATCCCATCATTTTTGCTATATACCGCAAATCTTCTAGCGTTTTTGACTGTAAATTAATCTGGTCCATACTTCACCACCTTATATAATTTCATTATTAATTGATTATAAATTTAGGAAAATTTTTTCGAAAAATCAAATATAGAAAAACCACTTAGTAATTTTTTCTACTAGAGGAGAATTTCTGAATATTCCACAAAAATCATTATATCAAAAGTGCAAGTACATGTCAATCTAACAAAGTTCTCCTTCTATAGTATTTCCAATGTTATATTGGGTTATACAGGATTACCGCAATATTGCGGATTTGGATTTTTTCTCATTTAGAGTAATACTCTTTTTTCGAAGTGTAACTTTTAAATCATTATTTGTTGACGCCGGTATAAATATTCTTCCGGTACATTTTGAGCACTTAAGATAAACACCGTTTTTTAACAATGTAACGGTTATATCTTCTCCACCACATTCACAATGCAAGTTATTTTGCTCTGCTAAATCATGTAGTTTATTTAAAGTATCTATCATTACCCGGGTATTTGTAAAATATCTATCGTATCCAAGGCCGTCGATGATTATATCCAACTCTTTTTCAAAATTGTCAACATATTGTCTTACCAAATCATCTCTTCCAATGAAACATTGTTTTAAACCGGTCGTTGGGCAAGTGTATATAGTTATATCCTTATTAAATATATCTTCTCTGTTAAATTTATATGCATGGTCCAACCCGCATCCGATGCAAGGTACTATAAGGATATACTGGTTTTTCACCGACTGAAACAACCTAATCCCGGCTTCTTCGCATGTGCATTTAGACGCAACACTATTTTGCAGCGAAAGTTCGAAAAAATTTATGCTAATAAAATCAAACGTTCCACAAGAGATGCACTTATATGCTATTGTAATATCCATATCAATTAGCATTGCTATCACCTCGTCAATATAGTTAATATTCGCTGCTAATATTAAAAATCCTGCTGAGGCTATTGTTTTTATAACGCATCGAATCAATGAATATTTCCCGATTGTGGGAAAATTTTCTCTACATCAGTTGCGTTTCAACGGAGGCAAGGGTCACCTACAGCGACCCTTGCCTCCGTTATATGGATTCTGCATAAAGAGGGCTGTCATTAGCCGGTGAATTATCATGAAGTCCGCATATTAAGACTGATCTATATCTCTTATCTATCATAAGGTCAACTATTTTTTCCTTATCTCCGTCCGTAATTTTTATTTGCGGTCTGAGGCAAAAATCTGTACTATTTTGAATAACTAATCCTACTTCACCATTTGTAAGCTTTACAGAACTTCCTACAGGGTATGGGTAAACCTTTGATGTAAAAAGTTTAACGAGAGCAGGATCAAATTGTGTTCCGCTATGTGCCATTATATATTCAACTGATTCCAAGACAGTACATGCATCCCGGTAAGGGCGGTCAGATGTCAATGCATCATATACATCGGCAATACAAATAATCCTTCCAAAAAGAATTATTTTTTCTCCGTTAAGCCCATTAGGATAACCGGAGCCATCGTAATGTTCATGATGAGAAAGTACCGAAACAGCTGCTCTTGTTGCCAAAGAGTCACTACTGTTCAATAACTCGTATCCCTTTCTACTATGAGCCTTCATTGTTTCAAATTCCTGAGGTGTTAATTTACCGGGTTTATTTAATATTTCTTTATCCACGTAAATCTTACCAATATCATGAAGTAGTGAAGCTATACCTACTACCATCATATCATCTTTGTTCAGTTTCAGATGATATCCTATTGCCAGTGAAATTATAGCGACATTGACAGAATGGAAATATGTATAATTATCAAACATTTTTAATTCAAGCAAATTCAAATTTAATTCTTTCTCTGAAAACATTCCATCGATTATATCTGCTATCATTGATTTAAGACCGTCAATTTCTTCGTCAAGATGGTTTTGATTTCGTATCCCGGATAGCAAAGTTTTATTCAGCCTTTTAGCTATAGATGACTTAACCTCCTGCGTCACAAAGTTTTCTTTATAATCTAAATCTTTTGAAATTTCATCTTCAATTAATAGCCCCTTATACCCTAGAAGTTCGAGTCTTGATATTATTCTCCTTGTAAGAGTGGAATTGGAGTTTAATAATATAGCTCCCTGCTCGTTAAATATTGTTTTTGCAACGATCATTCCCTCTTCAACTAAATTAATTGGTACGTATCTCACTTCAGTCCTCCCATAGCACAAAAGGAGTACTAATTCTTATGTATAAGCTTCGAATTATCGCTCCAATGTATATTTTCCAAATAAACCTATTGTAATTATACATTATATAATAAATTTTGACAAAAAATAATATATTTTTCTTATGTAAATAAATGATTATATGACTCTTGGTAATTTAGGTTTTCAAGGTTTACATAAAATATTGTGAAGGCTTAAGACCTTCTCCTTCTTTATAGGTAATAATATTTATCTGCCCAGAAGAAAGTCTATGATATTTACTTGTCTTATTCCGTCCTCACCCATCGGAAATTCATCCATTGTAAGAAGATATTTGAGATAATGATCATTTACTTTTTTAAGAGGGCTAATTTCTCTTTCAAAAGTAACCGGATTCATAATGCTAGCTGCTACCTGATAATATATTTTTTCATCCCCGTATTGTGCAATAAAATCGATTTCTTTATCACCAACCTTACCGATATAAATATCATATCCTCTTCGTTTAAGTACGGATTAATCAATAGTTTTTATATTATAATATAAAAACTTGTAAATTGCATACGTATATTATATTTGGATATAAAATATTATTACACTCTTGGATTTTGTACAGAAGTATTTTCTCCAAAGAACGTTATTTTATCAAAAGAGCCTGGGATTTATTTTGGCAGCCAAAAGGAGCCGAATACTTTTTTAGTGCAACGGCTCACCCCATACCCCTGGACGTTTCAGCGAGGCCAAAATGTCCTAAAGGACACCTTGGATATGTGCTCCTTCACTTACCTTTAGTAAAAGGTTGCTGTTCAACGGAATTAGTATCTGTATCTGGTGCCTGTTTTGTAACCTCTTTATCAGTGTTATATTTAATTAGCATTTTAAGGTCAATATTAGGATTACCTGGGACTAACATTTTAGGGTCTATATCTGGATTCCCCGGAATAAGCATCTTAGGATCGCAGCAACTATATTTTTCATTATTGAGAATACGTCTATTATTGGACATGATAATTGTAGTTTCTTTGCTTGGTTTGTTTATTGCATCAATCTGTTCAGCTATACTATCAGATGGTGAACAAATTGAACTTAAAGTAATAAATAAAACCAACCAAAGAAGAAATTTCATTTTTCTCATTGCCTTCTCCTCCATAGTTATATCTTTGATATTTTAGACATAAAAATCTAAAATAAGTTCCATTTTATTGAATAAATTTTCCAATAAATAGTGATATCCCTATTTCAAGCGCCATGGAGCTGGCGGACGGAATCGCTCGGCTTCGCCGCGCTAGTGACGTCGCCCACCTTCACTTCGTTCAGGTGCCGGGCTCCTACACTCACCTAAAAATGTGCATTCAGCACATTTTCTTGACGGTTCGTGCCCTTTCGGGTTCAATTCCAACATTTAATTTTAGAAATAAAAAAAACTCCGATTTTCTCGGAGTTTTTTTGTCATGGAGCTGGCGGACGGAATTGAACCCCCGACCTGCTGATTACAAGTCAGCTGCTCTACCTGCTG
>CAYQCA010000057.1:0-18386 GCA_964415835.1 uncultured Clostridium sp.
GATTTAAATCACAAGCCGCATAAATTTCAACATTATCCAGCTTATTATATCCTCGTGCATGGAAATTGCTAATTGTACCTGTACCAATAAACCCGATTTTAATTTTATCCATTAGAGCTACCCCCCTGTAAATTTTATTTTCGAGCAAGATAAATGCTGTTCCTTGCATCAATGCTTTCAAGCTTATGTTAGCATTTTTTACTCATTCTGTATTTAGCCCCATTTGCTTACTGGTTGTTCATTTTTTGCTATTTATTTAAAAACATTAAAGCATATTAGAGGTAGATATTTTCTACCTCTAAAATATCAAAAATATCGTTATGGCATTAAGCAGATTTCTTTAATTACAACTGTTCCTGAAAGGGCACCCGGATCCTGTATCGGGTCTATCCTCAGCTGCTTTATCATACCACTCCAGGCACTGCTGCTGCTCAAATCTATATAGTACTCCCTTTCAGTCCCATTAGACGTAAGATTAAACTCAACTTTGTCATTTTCATTCCAGGTACCATCCTTCTTCAGCCAATATATACCACCTTTAGTACCATTCCCGTTAGGTGTAGTCATAACAATTTTTAAATACCTGTACCTGGAAGCATCAATATCTGTTAAAGGTCCCGAGAAGTTCGGATTGGAACCATTAATTGTCCAGGTAAGCCCGCTGCTGTTATACACAGGGTTAGTTAAGTTGCTGTAATATCCTAAGTCGCTCCAGCCTTTACTCGACCCGTTTCTTGTAAGATCCCATACTATAGGATTTTTATCCTTTTCTTTTATGAGTCTGACATAATCAAATTTCACTGTAGTTCCAGGTGTATCAGACCCTAGATCCAATCTTATGGTCCTTATATTATCCTTCCACAACGGATGGTTCGCCACGTAAACCTCATAGGTTCTCAGCTTGCCGTCTGCTATCACGGGGAAGCCTGCTCTCTTTGTACTGCTTTCATTTTGATCAGTATCAGTAGTCCAGAACAGTTCTGAATAATTCCCCTGACTAACTGCCATTC
Source organism: uncultured Clostridium sp. (assembly GCA_964415835.1). Taxonomy (GTDB): domain Bacteria; phylum Bacillota; class Clostridia; order Acetivibrionales; family DSM-1351; genus Ruminiclostridium. Next base: position 1,011 of record CAYQCA010000057.1, read on the forward strand.
TGACTCTTAGTATGGGGTAATCGGAAGCAGGTACCGACATTATGGGGCCGCTGATAAACGGATCAATTCCGGTGACAGTGGTGGACAGCAATCCCTCATTAACTGTCAGAGCGCCCAAACTGTTTTTTGTGTTCCAACCTTCGGTATCTCCATCAACACTCCAGGTAAAGTCTTTATCCTGCTCTATAAACTCTCCTATCTTTATATAATCAATATTGATTTGAGAGTTTACGGGTGAATCAAAATCGATTGCTAACTGCTTTACCGTTCCCATCCACTCGTAAGTATTGTGTGAGAGCTTGACTACATATACATGATAATCGTTGTCGGACTTAAGCGTTATCTCCTGTTTCCTCTCCGGAGAAATAAGCTGGCTATCGTAAGCCCACCTGATGGTAGCCTTCGATCCCCCGGTTTTCTTTAGCCGCATTATCAGGTACTGATACTTTGAATCGATGTTTGTCACAGGACTTAAAAGTCTGGGATTACTACCTGTTACATTTACTTTTAATGATCCTCCTTCGTTGGATGGACTACTTAAACCGCTGGCTGAAGTCCAGTTTTCAATAGTAGTGTCGAAGGACCAGAATTTATGATAGTATTGCTGATCCGGTTCTCTCAAGAATCCGATATAGTCAATATCAAAATTGGTATTTCCAGCATCAATCGGATCATATCTCAGCCTTTTAACTAGACCCATTAAATCCATATTCCACTTAACCGGTCCCTGGTCTTCACTTTTCATATTCAAAGCATAATCATAAAACCTGCCGGTACCTATCAGCGGAAGGGTAGCTGACCTACTGGCCGAGTCATTATTATAGGCCGGAGGAAGGTTATAAAACATCTCTGTAAACCCACTGTTTGAGGATTTTAGCCTGATTTGCATAATTGGTGTATTCTTCGCTATTATATCCAGGTTATCACTTGAATAGATAATCGGATCTGCACCTGTAGAAGTTCCGGAGAGGTTTCCATTGGATACAGAGTAATTGCTGATTTGATTTGCAGCTGACCAGCCTCCTGTATCCGTATTGAAGTCCCATTCCATCTCCCCGTTTTTGGTCACAATATCTTTTACAAATCTTATATTATCTATTGTAATTGTTTCACTTGTCTTGGTATCAACCCACTCAAGTTTTATATCAGAAATGGTTCCTGTCCAGGTTGGTACCTTGCTTAAATCGAATATTATATTTTTAAAGGTATTGTTATCTACAATTCCTTTCGTCAGACTTCTGCTGTTATCCCAGGTTTGACTGCTTGATTTCCAGGATAATTTCAACAGCTTACCTGCCATATTCCTGGCATTAACAACAACTTTCGCATAATCTGAAGCCTGCATAGTAACTGCTTTTGTAATACTTGGACTGTCGCCATTTGGTGTTACTATAAGCCTTCCTCCCAGAACTGAAATTGAACCCACCTGGCCTCCCGACGCCCAACCTTCATTATTAGAATCATTACTGAAGGACCACTCGGGTGATTGAATACAGTTTTCAACTGTAATGGTTACAGGAGAAGTAGAATGTGCCAATTTAACAATTACCAACCCTGAAACATTTGAGGTATATGACCAGCCTTCATTTACTGCAGACAGATCATCATAATAATTCAGTGCTGTACCATTTTTCTTTACCGTACCAGGCTTAATCAAGCCGGACACTGTAGAATAGCTGGTTTCACCTGATGGATATGATATATTGAATGAAAGTTTTTTGTTTGAGTCAATGGCAGCAGATGAAATTGCTCCGGCTGAATTGACAGTATATCTTCTTATGTCATCAGTTACAGTCGCACTGTTAACACTGCCATAAGCAAAATTTTCGCTTTCAAATGCATTTTCCAATACAGACGTCGGAATAATCCATGGCCATCCAAACCAGTCAGGAGACGAAGACAGCATATAGACATCGGGCAAGGTACCATAGAATTCGGATCCGGTATTCTGTGTATATGTAACGGATCTCAAAATGCCTTCAGCAATTAAATCCCAGTTACAAGAAGAGTCGTAATTTGAAAGCTTTCTTAAACCATAACCATATTCCAGACCATTCCAGAAAACCGGCATTCCCAGCCATGACCTCCAATACCATGACGCACAGAATAAAGGTATTGTTGAAAATTTCATTGCATCCAGCTTATTATCTGCTTTCCAGGTATACATGAAAGGCAGGCCCTTCTTAGCCCATATTACTGCGTTATCCTTATAAACAGGGTTATTTGTTATTTCATAAGCTTTTACATTTATTTTTACTCCATAAGCAGCAGCCAGCATATCCGGCGAATGTAATGAAGATTCCCAGGACTGTGCTCCTCTCGGAATCAGATATCTATTGACTGCATCTACACCCCTAAGCGCCGATTCCAGTACTCGTCGTGAACCGGTAATCTGTGCATTGTCTAGTAAGTTATCTGCAATAGGTGCAGTTACCCCCATTTGCGAAGCACCAGGTTCTCCGTAAAGTATGTTGCCTGCATAAGGCCAGTTTCCATCCTCTTTTTGGCTTGAAATTATACTTTCTATGTTATAATCCTCTTCCTTTAGTGAGTCAACAAATCCGCCCACGTAATAGGGGAGTTCCAATTTGTATGCCTGAGCTCCATACCTGCTATCCAAAGCTGCTTTAGCTTCACTGACACGGTTTCTGGCTTCGTTTTTCTTAGTCTGGTCTGTTGTATAGAGAGAATACCTGTAGAGGTCTGCTATGTATTCCGGTTTAGGATAGCTGCCACTTCCAGGTTCTGTTTTACTGTTTTGATAGAAATCCACCCATCCGGTCTTGGCTGAATCCCACATTGAGGTTAGATATGCAGCTTTGCTCAGTTCAATAGTTTCACTATTGCTTCTTGCTCCAGCCGGCAATGTTGGAGTATTTTTATTAATATAATGTTCCAGGGCTTTAATTGCACCGTCACCAGCACTATTACCGGCATAAATATTTGACACAAGCTGCATTTGTTCTCCTGCAGGCAAATCATATGCTATATCGGCGCTTATATTGTTTTCACGCACTTTTCCATCATAGGTCGAAGGCAGGAAGACACCAATACTGCTATTATCCATTGCTTCTACCTTATTTGGAACGGAAAACTGTGCACTTGGCAGTTTTGAAGTCCCATGCCACACCTGCTGCGGATCCCAGTCAAGGCTTACAACATAGTTGTCCTTTGCCACGGACATGACTGGCATAGTTATCTTATGATACTTGGGGACCAGTCTGTTAGCATCAAAATTCTTAAAATCGGGTCCGACGGCTGAAGATTCCTCTTCTCCCTCAAGCCATTCCAAACCCGGGAAAATCGCATCCTTTTTAACTCTTCCGAAGGAATTGTCCCCTACTCTTAGTACAGGGCCTGCAAACCGGTAAATTCCTCTTGGGTCACTGGAGGAAATTGTGTAAGTTACCTTTGTATCAGGCTGATCCTTGACAACCCCAAACTTAAAGGTGTATGACCAGACAGCATTCCCGACGTCAGTAAATGTTCCATTAAAGGTAACTTCGGCATTATTTGCGTCAGGCTGGCTAATAGAATAGGTAGTAGGGAATAATTTTTCCTCCTGCTTTCCGTTATATTCGTACTGGACACTACTAAAAGGCTGAGTTGCAGCCATCTGATACCATTCGCTGCCATTCCACACATCAACCCTGTAGCTTAGAAAGCCAGTAGCATCTTTTATAAATACAACTCTGTTGTTTGTATTTTCCAAGATTACAGAGCCATTTGAAGTAGTGTATATATTTGGAGTGACACTAGACCTGAGCGTGTTGGAGGACTGATCATCTGCAATAATTGTGCTCATACTCAGGGACTGAGTTAGAATATTTGTACCGCTTATAGCCGCTTGTATAGTGTATTGGCCTGTGTTCCCGCTAACATCCCAGGATACCACTCTTTTTTCCAGTGGTTCAATATCATCTGCAACAACAGTATCTGAGCCACTTACAAGTGATAACCCTTGTGGAAGGCTCAATACAGCTTGAGGAGCTATTGCAGTGCTATCTCCTTTATTCTCTAATACAGCGTATACTTTAAATGTAGTAGACGGCTTAACAACAAGTGAACTTCTTCCCAAATTACATTTTAAATCTGCACCTGCCGGAATAACCTTAATATAGTCAAACTCAACATGTGCATTTATTCCTGAGTTAGGGTCAATTCTTATGCGGTTTACAATACCATGCCAAAAAGTATTGTCTCTCAGATTAAATACATACTCATGAAATTGTCCGTCTGCAATTGGTTCAAATTTTAGGGAGCATTTTTCTGACATGGGGTCATTATCAACTTCCCAGAATAGTTGAACTAAATCTGCAGCATTAATTTTCATTCTGAAAACAATCTTTGTACATTCTTGTGCGGTGATTCCGAGATTTTCCGGTGACCAGATACTAGGATCATCCCCATTAATATCGAACTGCATGATTCCATTACTTACCTGAGCTCCTGGTGCAATTCCACCAGCCAGCACCCACCCCATAGTATTGCCATCAGTATCAAACTCCCAGGAATATGAGTTTGTAGCAGCATTAACAGTCATCAAGCCATAAAACGGAGTTGTAAGAAAATTAATTAATATACATGCAACAAGTGCCATACACATGATTTTTCTCATGTACTTACCTCCTTTATTTGATTGTCTATGCCGAAATAAAAATGTGAATAGGAAAGAAGCGCTTCCACAATAATTTTATTATACAGCCATTTCTACTTACATGGATAAATGTAAAAAAATGCATGGACTTTTATAAAGTGTTTTAATAAATGCTATCAAATTATAGTAAATTATGTTAGAATTTTAGTATATTTTTCATATATGGAGATTTTTATGTTTCATAAACTCAGTTTCCATAAAAGGTCCTTTTTGTATTATTCATTGTTAATGAGTATAGTAATTATAATATTAATTGTCGTCTTTTCAATATACATCAGTGATATTCTTAAACAGCGCTCCCTGTATACAATGGAGCAAATGGCCGATAAGATTACTACTCAGCTTGACAATGTAATCACCAATATGGATGTGATATCAACGCAGGTCATGTCAGACCGGAATATTCAGGAGAGCATGGTAAAAGCCCTTGAATATACCGGAAAGAACAGTAATTACTTTGACAAATATAGTGATTTGGCAATACAGATCAGATCACAGCTTGTGTCAATAAACAGCCCCAAGGTTATTGTCAGGCGTATATGTCTTTTTAATGGTGAGCAAAATTTTATCTCGGCTGGAACTGTACATCAGGATACTCAGGCAGTAATTCAAAGCATGCAAGCATTATCATGGACTGATGAGGTTTATTCCAAAAAAGGTTCAAGAGTTATTATTCCGCCTCATAATGATGATTGGCTTGAAAATTCATCCTCTTCCATGGTAATATCGCTGGCCAGGGCATTAAGATCTTCATACATAACAAGGAATATCATTGGCATTGTAGAAGTACAGCAGCCTTATTCCATGATTTCCAACATATGCAAGGCCGGTAGTATCAAGAATCTCAGGATAATTGTAATGGATGATAGAGGGAGGGCTGTATATCCGGCAGATGACGTGGATACAGCTGAACTTAATTATTATTTCAGCCATATTTCATCTACGAAAGACAATAGCTCAAGTATCTTAAAAAACCCACATAGCAACATCCGTGAAATGATTTATTTCAACCAATCACAGTATACCGGGTGGACTACCATCCTTGCCCAACCAGTAGTTGATTTGCTAAGTCCGGTATTTCTCATTCAAAAGATTCTTTACATATTTGGCTTAATAGTAATACTATTTACACTGCTGCTTATTTTAGTAATTACAAGAAGGCTTACTGCTCCTATTAGAGAATTAACAGCATCAGTAAAAAATATTTCACTTCAGAACCTCTCTGTTAATCTCAGCAACTACACAGGAAACAATGAAGTTATGCATCTGAATCAGGCATTCAATGAAATGCTGAAGCGTCTTGATGAGTCCATGAATCAAATGGTGCAAGCCAAATCCAGTGAGCTGCATTCACACTTTCTTGCGCTTCAAGCTCAAATAAACCCTCATTTTTTATATAACACTCTTATGGGTATAAGTGCAGTTGGACAAGAAGCAGGAATTAAAAAAATCTCACAGATGTGTTCGAATCTTTCGAATATGTTGAGATATACAGCTTCTTTCAATAACTCAGATATCCTTTTAAGAGATGAGGTAATGCATGCTGAAAATTATCTCAAGCTTTGTAAATTCAGGTATGAGGATGACCTGAGTTATTCGTTTATAATAGATGAGAACATTTATAATATCAGCGCACCCAAGCTCATACTTCAGCCAATTATAGAAAATTGTTTCTTACATGGTTTTTCAAACACAAGGCCTCCGTGGGAAATAATAATAAAGGGCTATATTGAGAGTGATTACTGGTATGTCGAAATATCAGACAACGGTTCCGGGTTCGACGATAATGCAATAATTCAAATAAATCAGAGGATTGACAAGTATAGAAAAAAAATTGACAATGATATGTTCTTTAATGAGCTGGAAGTTGGAGGCTTAGGCCTGATTAACATATATTTAAGACTAAAGCTTTTTTATGGCGACAGTACAGTCTTTATGATAGAGAATAAAGAGAATCGCGGATGTAAAGTCAAAATCGGAGGCATGACAAAATATTTAACAGAGAGGCGTTTATGATAACATTTATAGTTGCAGAGGATGAATCCTTATTGAGAAGAAGCATAATACAGATGATTGAGAGCACACATCAGGAATTTAAAGCTGTTGGCGAAGCCGGAGACGGAGAAATAGCTTTGGATTTAGTCAGAGAACTCAAGCCTGATGTTGTATTTACCGATATCAAAATGCCTATTATGGATGGTCTGACATTAATAAGTGAGATAAAAAACAGCAATATTCAAACTGTTCCCATTATCCTTAGCGGGTATAATGAGTTTGAGTACGCAAAAAAAGCCATTAAGTTAGGTGTAATGGATTATCTCTTGAAGCCTCTTACGCAGGAATCCCTTGAATCTCTTCTTGAAGATCTTGTTGTTAGAATTAAAAGTACAAAAAAAGAAAAAATAACTTCAATATTTAAGAAAGTTTTAATTGAAAACGATAAAAGTTTTCTTGATAACAAAAGCATTATGTTATCCGGATTACATGAATACAAGGAATATTCGTTTATTCTATTGTGTTCCGGTTCCTATCGTCCTTTTCCTTCAAATGGTCTTACAACCTCAATTGAATTTTGGATTAAAGTAAATCTTGAAAGCATAGCAGATAAATTTATATTAAAAAATTTCTCCTTCTGGATTTTTGATGGTGAATTTAAAAATGAAAAAGTTATAATGGTGGCTGCAAAGGGTGACTTGAATAAGAATATTCAAACCATGTGCAGAAATATCCATAACGAAGTCATTTCATTGGGTATGCCGGTTACAACTGTATGTGGCGGTGTGACTGGTAACATTACTGAACTTGAAAATCTATTTCAACATTCAAAAGTTGATTTAAATAAAAAAATTATTTTTGGAAAACCACAAATTATATTCAACTGTATTGAAGCAAAGCCTTGTGAAAGAAGCAATCCCGATTGCTCCAATATAAAAAAAGTACTATCCAAGTACATAAGGGCCGGGCAAAATAGCCTTTATAAAAACGAACTAAAAAAACTTATTGACATATTTGAAGATGGTTCATATCCTCAATTACTCCTTGAAAGGCAGCTTAAGCAGCTTTTCATTGATTTTATTGATGATGCCGGCACAATACCTCAAGACATGATACTCCAGATTGAGCTTGAAATAAATGAACTTATAAGCAATACTACCAATTACAAATCTCTATATGAGGGTCTATGCATTATTTCAGATGAGTTGTTTGAAGCATGCAGAAATAGTTCTGAAACCGAGTATTCTCACCAGTTACTTGTAAAAAAAGTAGAGCAATATATAAAGCAAAATTACATTACTAATATTACGCTTCAATCCCTCTCGGAAAAGTTTAATCTTGTGCCGTCTTATTTGAGTTATCTCTATAAAAAATATAATGGCATTTCCCCCAGCGATTATATAACCAAGCTGAGAATAGAAAATGCCATGGAACTTCTAACTTCACATTCTACAATGTTTCTTAAAGATATTGCCAAAACAGTAGGCTATGAGGACCCCTTCTATTTTAGTAGAGTATTTAAGTCAGTTACAGGCAAGAGCCCAACTGAATATAAGAATTCAAGATAGTATTTCAATTGTTTTTATTTGTCCTGGTTCTGTGGGGCATTCAACTGAATATCTATTTATAATATTCAGTGGCGTAACTCTTTCACCTTCAAGAGTTACTTCGAAAGCCTGGTTTATATACTTATGCCATTTAACCTGTACATTCTTCGGTTTATTATCGGGGTTATAAAAGCGGACAAAGTTACCTCGTGTATCATCCCCATAACAGGCTGTCGTCGAAAACGCCAAATTATCCGGATTAATTTCTACAAAGCTTAATCTATTGGGAAGAGTGCCTTTAGGCTCTATAGCCATGGGCTTCATTGGCAGATTATATTCCATACCGAGGTTAATAGCTTCGCCGGAACTAATATCACCGGAGAAAAAACACAGCCCCAGCTCAACCTGGATATCACCCAGGCATTTGCCACGCTCAGTCCACCATCTTGTACCTATGCCACATGAGGATTCATCCCTTGTTGCAAGAACAGTGCTATATACAGCGCCAACTGACCTTAAAACTGTAATACCCAGACTTGTACCTTCATCGTTCGTAAATGCCTCATATTCGCAGCTCCCTCGGGAAAGAAGCAGAACACCTTCTCTTTCCTGATTATTTTCAACCTTTATTACATTTCTAAAAGGCATTGTCTGTATTTGGGGCCATGGCAACTCACCTTCCTTAAAGACCTTTCTTTCCACAAAGTCAAAAGGTGTATCTGACCATGTTTTATCTGCATGATACGGCAGATTAACCATAATTCTCATTCTATGGTCACTTACAGCATTATTTACATGGACAGAGGTATTAATTACTCTCAAATCCTTATATAAAGAAATCTTGCAGCTTATCCATACAGATTTAAGAACTGCAGACCTGCGTTTCTGGATTACCTTATCCGGCAGTAGCATATTCCATTCAAGTGTGAAGGAAGCGACATTTTTCCCAACATGGTCATACTTCAGCACGGGCTTGAAAGACTTTGTAACAATCGCTGTATCATCCTCAATTGGTGAATATGTATAGGTATCACCGGCATCGGCGGTATCTTCAATAAAAATTATATCTTTATATAACTTTCCGGATTTCTTATCTAAAACATCAACACTTCCCGTTTCTCCCGTGAATATCCTGTAAAAACTATTTTCTATCCCATCAGAATGAATTATTACTCCATCACATGTACCGGTTTGTTTTGTATGTGAAAGAGGCATTATCCGGTAACACCTGTAACCCTGCGGCGGAACTTCGTCAGCTTTCCAGCATACATCCAGCATTGTATACATATCATGGCTTTTATATGGCCCCAGATGATAGCGTGTAGTATCCTTCAGCAATTGTTGATCCGACATTTTCATTGTTTCCAGGTCAATCCGCTTTTTTGCAATAACTTTTACGTCTGCACCCTCTATAACATTTTCCATATCATCCAATACGCACAAGCCTGCCTCAGGAAGTTCTTTTGGGACCCGTACTACTCCCTGTATCACATCACTTCGGAAACAGCCGGTAGGATTATATACCATTACTGTTGCACCCTGATCAGTATCTTCCTTCCAAGGACGTACCGCTTTGCCAATTTCTACAAGATGGCAGTGCAACATGTCATTAGCCATTTGCTCCACCTGTCTTAGCCTTGTTTCAATATCCTGGTTCGTCTCATCACTCCCGCATGTGCAAATAGAATCATGGGCATGGTTTTGTACAAGTAGTTTCCACGCAAGATTAATTATCCCTTCAGAATCGAATGAATCTTTATTTATGCTTTTTGAATAGACTGACAACGGATCTGCGTAGTACTGAAGAAGATTTTCACACTGCCGGTTCAAAAGCTTTATATCCATTCTTGAAGAGAGCGTATTACCAAGTACAAAGTGCTCTTTCAGGGGTCCTCGCTGCTCTCCATGTATTAGAGGAAGCTTTTCACCTTCAATACTCCTCTCTTTAAAATACCGTTCCAAGCTGCTGTGAACAAATTCAACCCCACTAATTCTACTGGATAAGGATGCTACAACCTCTGTAAGTCTGTCACCAGGTTCTATGTGGTCTATGCCTACGATCCATAACCTATGCCTTGTTGAATAAACTCTGTCCTGTATTTCTAAAAGCTCAACAGCTTTCTTTTCAATTTCGACAATATTTAAGTCTACTAAATCTATGTTTTTCCAAATATCAGGATAACTTAAAAATACCGCATTATTATAATTTTCATATATCGCAGGCAGTTCAGTGCCATCAGGAGATTTCCATACGCATTCTGCAATTTGTCCTTCTTGTTGTCCGCTTATTCCTCGGCTAAAAAAAGCACCATCAAGTCCAAACTGGCTGAAAATTTGCGGCATTTGAGATATCAGTCCGAAAGAATCAGGAGTATAGCCTATATTTTGTCTGTTTCCATACGCCAGACTTATCTCTTTTCCTATCAATAAATTTCTTACAATAGATTCCCCAGAGGGTAAAAAAAGATCAGGCACAACATACCATGGTCCAACCGCCAACTGTTTACTGCCAACATACTGTCTGAGTATGGGAAAGGCTTTTGACCTTACTTCCGTATAATCCTCAAGCATTATGGTCTGTCCATCCAACAAAAAGTGTTGATATATACCACGCTCGAATAAATCAAGAACTTTATCCATAAGCTTGACCAGCTTGAACTGAAACCGTCGTTGAGGCAAGTACCACTCCCGGTCCCAATGGGTACTGGGCACTATGTGAACAGTTATTTTATCTCTAACTATCGCCATTAATTTTCCTCCTGTAACTTCATCATAGCTTCCCGTAACCCGTACATCATCCTTTTACTGCTCCCATGGTAAGACCCGATATTATATACTTTTGTGCTAGAAGATAAATAGTTATCAATGGAAACATTGTAATAATAATGTCCGCAAACACTAGATTCCAATCATAAGTGTAAGTCCCATAAAATTTATATACTGATAGAGGCAGCATCCACTTGCCGCTCTGTGAAAAAAACAGCTGATTGATAATATCATTCCATATTCCAATAAAGTGAAATATTGCAGCTGTTGCGGTTACAGGCTTTAACAGTGGAAATACAATTTTGAAGAAGAGCCTGAGGCTTCCACACCCATCAATAATTGCAGCCTCATCAAGCTCTCTGGGTACAGATTTAATAAAACCTGAATACAGCAAAATGCTTAATGGTATTGTAAGTGAAATAAAAAGTAGAATCATACCTGTATATGTATTTGTTAAACGTAGTGTTTTAAATAATAAATATACCGGTACAATAGAGCTAGGTATAATAATACCTCCGATAAAAAATCCATAAGCTGCATTAGTTACGCCCGTATTCCTTCTGGATATTACAAATGCGGCCATTGAGGAAATAATGCAAGATACAAACACTGTAATTGAAGCAACAAATACACCATTAAAAAGTGCTCGTAAAATATTTCCCTCAATAAAAACTATAGCGTAATTTTCAAAACACCATTTTGTTTCAGGCAGGTTTAATCCAAGCCTGAACGCTTCCTTTGAAGGCTTGAAGGAATTTATGAGTACCAGCCAGGCAGGTATAACGTATACCAGGCTTACCATTACCATTAAGACTTCGAAAAGTATTTTACTTGCTTTTACTTTTGATAGGACTTTTGTCATAATTCTACCTCCTTTTTTCTTAGAGGCTTTACAACTAAAAAGCTCACAATAGAAACAAAAACTGTAAATGCAAGCCCAATGGCAGATGCATAACCATAAGTACCTTGAGAAAATGCCTTATAAATATATGTGCCTATTACCTGGGTTGCATCCGCAGGTCCTCCATTTGTCAGCGCATATACCTGTCCAAAAACTTTTAAGCCATTAATTACGGAAAGAAGAATGTTTACTGTAAACGCTTGTATTACCAATGGTATAATAATATATATAAGCTTTTGCCATTCATTTGCTCCATCAATGGTGGCAGATTCATAATATTCCTTTGATATGCTTTGGAGTCCTGCAAGGAATATGATCATGCAAAAACCCACACCACTCCAGATCTCCATCAGACATACACTGGTCATAGCAATTTTTATGTCAACAAGCCATTCCCTGGCCAGAGCTCCGAGGCCTATTGTCCTCAGAAAAACATTTAAAAGTCCATTTTCAGGTTCATACAATGCGCGGAAAATTACCGAAATAACTATAGGACTCATTACCAATGGCATAAACACTACAGTTCTCAGGTAATTCTTAGTTTTCAAATTTTGGTTTACTATTACAGCTAAAATCAGGCCCAAAAAATTTTTAGCTATAGTAGTAAACAAAGTGAAATATATTGTATTGCCAAATGCATTTCTTACGTTTCTTTCGCTAAGCATTTGTTTAAAGTTATCAAGCCCGTTAAATTTAAACTCAAACAAATTGTAAACCGTCCAGTCAGTAAACCCTAAAAATATACCTATTAAATTCGGTAAAACCGTAAAAACAAAATATACGCCTACTGCCGGAACCAAAAAAAGATATGGATACTGCTTTGATACTTTACTGTCTGACAAAATCTCCGCTCCCGCCTTTCAAAAAATGCCCTGCCTTGGAGAGCAGGGCATTTTTTTATTTAGTAATTCACTGAATTTTCTTTAAAAACCTTCTATACCTTTTGCATGGTTTTTAGTTAACATATCCTTATGCCAATCTTCAAGTGCTGTCTTTAAATCTTTTCCTGCAAAAATTGCCTGATAAGCATCACCGACATTTCCGCAATCAATGCCTCTGAAAAATCTGTCATTAAACTGCTCTTCAGCAGGTATACCACTGTCTACATAGCCTTTGAGCTCAGCAATCCACGGGTTCATCTTATTCTTGAAGTTTGAATAAAGCGGGAAGCTTGTAAATTTATCCGCAAGAACACCATTTAATACCTCATCACTAAGGAAAGTGTTTATTATAACCTTTGCCGCATCTTTATTCTTTGAATCCTCAGCAACATAGAATGCAGATGCAGAAACATTTACTACCGCATTTACCCTATCATCAGTTAAGCTCACCGGTGTCATTCCTGTGTTTGCTACTTTATCCGGATATTTTTTAGCAACATCCTCATACAGCCAGCTTCCACCGAAGAACATACCTGCAGTTCCATTAGCCACAGCTTCAAGAGCCATATTGAAATCAGCGGACATATAATTATCATTCAAATATCCTTTATCTTTCAATGAAATAGCTCTATTGCTCAGTTCCACCAGCTGTGGGATATCCTGATATTTTACCTGATTCTTTTTAATTTTATCTACAAGGGAAGTGTCATTGGCAAATAAGTTGTTCAAACTTGAAAGCATTATGATTTGTGCTGTCCAATTATCCTTATTTGGCAGATATACCGGAGTTACTCCTGTCTTTTTAATAGCTTCACAAGCAGCCATAAATTCTGTGTAATTTTTTATAGGTGCCTTTATTCCGGCTTTCTGGAATATTTCCTTATTATAGATTGCTGCAAGGCATTGCGCATCATTATAAGGAACGCCAACCAGTTTGTTATCGCTCTTTCTGGTTAAATATGGGATAGTGTCCTTGTTTAAAGTTTCAAGCCATGGGCCGTCTAAAGGCTCAAGCTTATCATTGGCATGGAGAACTGATATACTGGCATAGAATGCAAAGAAATCTTCTGTTTCTCCGGAAGCAAGCTTCGTATTAATTACGTTGTAGAACTGATCATCCGGATATACATTAACTTGAATTTTAGCTCCAGTGATTTCCTCACATTTTGCAAGGCCTTCTTTCAGACCACCTATAGTATTATACCACTGTGTAAAGGTTGAAAATGTAACTGTTCTGCCTTCCAAAGGCTTTTTGGTTTCAGTCGGTGCCGCAGATGATGTAGAAGCTTGAGTCTCTGATACAGTTGCCTGACTATCTGATTTCGTTGCTGTATCCTTGTTTCCACATGCTGTCACCATGGAAAGGCTCAGCACAAGAGCTGCGATGATAACTTTACTTACAATTTTCTTAAACATTTGTTATCCTCCCTTATTTTAGTGAAGAGATTTTAAAGAGCGCTCTATAAATCTTGTTAATATAAGTTTATATAAAATAGTATTTTATTCAAATGGACAAAAATAAAATATCACATGGATTATTATAAAGAAAATACATTGCTTGGCTTGTATAAAAAAGCTCCTTTGGCTAAGATTATTTCTACCTAAAATTAGCAAAGGAGCTATCTTTTGATTCTTTTATGTAAAGTTTCACACTTTGTGACTAATAATTTCTACCGGTTTTCATCTTCAAAAACCTTACAGCTTCTGCGATATCTGCTGCAGGATTTTCACCTACTTCTCTCTCAATTGTTAAAAATCCTTTATAACCAATGTCTGTAAGCGCCTTCAAATATGCATCAAAATCAACCTGACCTTTTCCCAAAGGCATCTCGATAAAGTAATCCTCAAATCTCACATCCTCCTTACCATCCTCAGAAGGTAAATGTGAAAATGCAGATGCAATATTTATTTTCTTCTTCATTATCCCATCTTTAGCATGGGTATGAACAATATAGTCTTTTAAAGTGTACACGCCTTTTACCGGATCATCATTTGCAACCATTACCAAATTTGCAGGGTCATAGTTTACCCTAACCCCTTTACTGGTTAATGAATCCAGAAAATTCCTAAGCACTTGCGCAGTTTCCAGTCCTGTTTCAAGAGCAAAATATGCACCAACTTTATCCCCATACTCCGCCAGTTCCTGGCATACCTCCTGCAACATTTTATACTGGTCATCATTAGGATCTTCCGGAATTACTCCGACATGAGTAGTGATAACATTTGTATCAAGATCCTTTGCAAGATCCATTATCCTCTTTGATTTCTCAATTTTCCATGGATTTTCCTCTTTTATCGCAAACCCTCCCAGATCTCCGCAAAGTGCTGAAATCACAAGTCCGTTTGATTTAACCATATCCAGTATTTCTTTACGGTTTGAAGCAGTTAAGTTTTCTGGATCCATCTCCCCTTGAGTTGCAAAAACCTGAAACCCTTCTCCTCCGACTTCTTTAGTCTTTTTAAGCCCTTCCTTCAAACCTAACCTGAAGGAATCTACCATAACTCCTATTTTAAAATCATACATAGTTAACTCCTTATAAAATAAAATTATTTATTTCTGTAATTTTATCATATAAAACCAAATTAATATTTATCCATGTTTGAGGATTTATTGTTCATTTCTTTTCACAAGTAAATGCTATTGATTCTTGTGTTCTTCCAGCAGCTGCAATATCCTTTCAGAACATCGCCTTCCGCCGCACGGGCCGCTGCCTGCTCCGGTGGCTTTCTGAACCTCTTCTAATGTGTCAGCCCCATTTTGTATTGCTTTTTTGATAACTGATCTGGGTATCGCTCTGCAAATACAAACCTTTGTGATTTTGTCCAATATTTCAGAATTCAGGTTTTCGTCCATCTTATGGTTCTCCTTTTAACCTTTCCGGTTTTTTTATACAGCCTTCAAATACTGAAAATTATTTTAATACATTATTTATACCTCATTTGAAGCAAAAAAATCATTTTATGTAAAGTATGACTATCGTCAACAGGACTTTTTAACAAAAATTTCGATTACAGGTATACGTAAACTTTCACAAAAATTCTAAATTCAAAAATTACCTTCTTACGTCATAATTTTTTAAAATGGTAAAATATTATCATAGTAAATGAGAGGGGAACTAAAAATATGAAATGAATCCAAAGAAATTTAAGCTTGAGAATATCCAGGAAAATGAAGACGGATCTGTATTTATAAAAATAAAACGTCAATATAGTACAGCTAGTTTTGACGAATATTTAAAATAAATAATACTCCTAAAACTAAAAAATCACCAATCAGGGTATCCCTTGATTGGTGATTTTTTAGTTTTCCACTAATTCCTTTACTCTTTCTTCAACATAGCCTTTTACGTTTTCCAACGGCATGCCCAAAGCAATGGCGAACTCGCCATAGAGTAGATCTTCTGCTTTTTTCATGAATCTTTCATCAATTTGGCCCAGTTTCTTCCCCTGACCCACCGTGATAACTTTCTTGATATAAACAGTCTTAATAATCTTTATTAAATCACTGCATTTGTGCGTTTGTAATGACTCCTTATAGTTTCCTTCCATTAATTTTATATTTTTATAATCACAATCATACTCCCGGATGCTTGGAATTAAAGAAATAATATTTTGAGCTTCTTCATATGATATAATCGACCTCATAAATACACCGGAATCAACCGGAGCAAATATCTTACCGTCTTGATAAACAGGAGAAAGCGTATAATAAGTCCTGTCATTACCAAATCCTTGGAGATCAGGAACCCCAACCTCCTCCACTCTGCAAACTCCGTGGTTTCCATAAATAATCAAATCGCCAATTTCATACATTATTTTAATAACATCTCCTTTTTAGTTTTTTCATAAATAGCTATTTTTCAACAATATATATATTATAGCACACCGATTCAAATTAACATTTTCGCCAGATACCTTCCGGTATAGCTTTCCTTACAACCCGCTACCTGTTCAGGCGTTCCGGTACAAACAATACTGCCCCCTTCATTTCCACCCTCCGGTCCTAAATCGATAATATGATCTGCTGTCTTAATAACATCAAGGTTATGCTCAATTACTACAATGGTATTACCTACTTCCACCAGGGCATGCATTACCCCAATAAGCCTATGCACATCAGCAACATGTAGTTTTTTAAATTATTTGCTCTTGCACCCTTGATTATAATGTTCTTTTCCATACTATTATTTTAACATTTTATTTATAGGTCATGTAAGCGAAACATTTTGGGAAATTTATAGGTACCATTATTTACGATTTGGTACCACCTTTAGCGATTGCATTTACTTGACTGGAACAGTTTTGTATAATTTTGATAGATATTATAACGAGTTTTGCATTGAGCACAGGAGGCTGGGTATGAACAATAAAAAGATATTTGCAGGCATAGCTGCAGCAATAGTTTTATTTGGTGGAATTTCAGTCTATATAATCAATAAGTTTTCAACACCCTCAGGGAATGTAATGCCTCCTGAAAGCACAAAGATACCTAAAAGTACAACAGCAACTGATAATATAAACATTAAGAGCAATGTGGATGTTTGGCTGACCACTACAAATCAGAAAAATCTTCTATCAAAACAAAAACCCATCTTTCCGGAAAAAGCCGGAGCTGATGGGGATACCGCA
>CAYQCA010000058.1:0-18056 GCA_964415835.1 uncultured Clostridium sp.
AGTGCGTTTTAACTGTGGCTGGGGAGCAGCTATTTGATACCTCGTTATATTGTAAATTTGCTAACTGTGTTATTAAGAATGTCCACAGCTGCTTTTAAATCTTTTGATAAATAAGCTAAGGCTTCAATTTGTTCAACTTGATTATGAATGGCTTCTTTGGTTTCCTCTGTACATTTACTATTTACATTGGAAATGTCGGCTAAGTTGTTTATTTGTAAACTTAAATCATTATTGGAATTTGCAAATGCGTTAATATAATTATTTACACTTGTTATGTGCGTATTTATATTTACAAATGCCTCTGATATCTGTTCAAATGCTTGGTAACTGTCGTCCATAGCAGATTTTTGCTGATTAATAATGACAATCGTATTTTCAATTTCAGACAGGGAATTTGCTACATATGTAAGGACATCCTTAATTAGACAATCAACCGTTTTCACGCTATTAGTTGATGTTTCTGCAAGATTTCTAATTTCTGATGCAACTACTGCAAAGCCTCTCCCCTGTTCACCGGCTCTTGCTGCTTCAATTGACGCATTCAGGGCAAGCATGTTTGTTTGTGAGGCTATATTTTTGATTAAATTGATAACCTCACCAATTTGACTTGTTTTTTCGGCTAATTGGTTCATGGAAGCACTTGTTTTTGATATTGCAACCACGCTTTGAGAGATATTTTCCCGTTGATTCCTAACCTTCGTCATTCCATCATCCAAAATAGATAAAGTATTATTTGATGTCTCAGTTGTTAAGTCAATTTTTTGGACAACGGCATTTAGGTCTGATAACATACCTTTAATTTTGTCCTCACCGCTTGAAGCAATGAGAGCCTGCTTGTTAGAGCTTTCATATAATTCACTAATTGTAGCACTGATTTCTTGTGAATGGGCAAGAGAAATTTCATTACATTTATCAACTTCAGATGAAACAGAAGTAATATTACCTGATATATTTTTTATACTTCTGATGATGTCACCAAGCGCTTGAGCCATTGATCCAAAACTATTGGAAAGCTGTTGAAGTTCGTATCCTTTTGAAGACGGAAGCTGTACATCAAGATTTCCTTTTGATATTTTATTAGTTTCATTAATTAGGTTGTTAACAACTTTAAATATTCTTGAGCTGAATATAATTAGAAACATAACGCTTAATATACTTAAAATAATAGATATAATTATGTAGTAGGAAGTACTGCTTTGTATCTGGTTATAAATATCTCCTGCAAAGAAATCACAGCCCACAATGCCCACGACTTTTCCGGATGAATTTTTTATCGGTGAGTAGGAAGAGATATTCCAACCGTACTCGTCTGTGTATTCTATATTTGAATATGCGGTTATGCCGGTATCCATTGCTACAGTTATTGCAGGATCAAATTCTGATATATCTTCAACAGTCCCTATTGGAGAAAAATTCTCGGTATCGGAAGGATCGGCACTTGCATCTACAATGTAATTATACTCTGTATCAGAGATTTTTGACATTGTGTACAGAAAGGTACAGTTTATTGTTTCCTTTGAAGAAAGCATTTTTAGGCGTATTTCTTCATAATCTGGAGAGCTTTGATCCAAAGAGCTTGCCAGTTTTTCGAATTTGTCTCCATTTATTGAGGCTGCAATATGATCAGTAGTATACTTACCTTGTTCGCCCAATATTTGCGATGCAATTTTATTAGTATTGGAGACAGATAAATAGGTAAGAATACTGCTTATTAACAGGATAACAAAAAGAAAGTAGAAAATAACTTTGAATTTAATTGAATTAAACAGTTTTGAAGTTCTTGAAACATTAGCATTTTTTACACCCATAAAAATCAAGCCCCTTATTTTTTATTTATCTAATATCCAATCAGCGTTAATTTTTTATCAACTTAATAATATAACAAAAGTAAATAAAAATATATATTTCACAACGAATTTTACGTAGAAGTAAGAAAAAAGTCTTACATTAACGCTCGCTGTTGAATAATGTAGCTAAAAGCATTTACAAAGACATTTAGAAGTATTAAAATGAATGCAGTATTTTACAACAATGAGGTATTATTATATGGATAAACAAACAATGATTAGCAATATTAATAGAATGAAGAAAGAACAAAATGCGGTGATTGTAGCGCATAGCTATCAGGTTGATGATGTACAGGAGATAGCTGATGTTGTCGGCGATTCATTTGCTTTAAGCCAATTTTGTGCATCAAACTCTGCGGATACAATTGTTTTTTGCGGAGTACACTTTATGGCTGAGAGTGCAAAGATACTATCCCCAGAAAAAACAGTTCTGTTACCTGAATTAAATGCAGGTTGTCCTATGGCTGATATGGTCACAGCTGAAGCTTTGAGAGATGCAAAGAAAAAATATCCTGAGGCGGCTGTCGTATGTTATATTAACTCCAGTGCAGACGTGAAGGCTGAGTGTGATGTCTGCTGTACGTCATCAAACGCTGTTTCAGTTATAAAGTCTATTAAACAAAAAGATATTTTATTTGTACCTGATAAGAATCTTGGCAGCTATGTGGCCAAAATGGTTCCGGAAAAGAACATTATTCTATGGGAAGGATACTGTATTACACATCATAAGATTAAGGCAGATGAAGTTTTAAAATCAAAGGAGCTGCACCCTGATGCGCTGCTTCTTGTCCACCCGGAATGTCAGCCTGAAATAGCAGATCTCGCAGATTTTGTTGGGAGTACAAAGCAGATTATTGACTATGCAAAGGCTTCTGACCATGATAAATTTATAATCGGTACTGAAATGGGTGTTTTATATCAGTTAAAAAAGGACAATCCTGATAAGACTTTTTATATGATGTCTGCCGGGCTTATTTGTCCAAACATGAAGAAGACAAGTTTACAAAGTGTTCATGATGCATTGGCGTTCAAGAAGTATGAAATTAACCTAAGTGAAGACATTATTAAGCGTGCTTCTCATAGCTTAAATAGGATGTTAGAGGTAAATAAAAAATGAGTAATTTTAATAGTGACAAGCAAGTTGAGGTTATAGATAAGGATGTTATAGTTATTGGAAGTGGAATTGCTGGAGTTTATACAGCACTTGAAATACCTGATAATTATAATATCGGAATAATCACAAAGGAAACTCTGGAAACCAGTAATTCTGTCCTGGCACAGGGTGGAATTGCAGTTTCATTGGATGAACAAAATGATTCGCCAACTTTGCATTTTAAAGATACACTTTTTGCCGGTGCGGGCCTTTGTGATGAAAAGAGTGTCTGGGTGTTGGTTGAAGAAGCTGCCGACAATATAAAAAAGCTTTGCAATCTTGGAGTAAATTTTGATAAGACCGGACAACACCTTTCACTAACCAGAGAAGGCGCTCATAGTGTAAACAGAATTATTCATTCCGGAGATACAACCGGAAAAGAGGTTTGCGACAAGCTAATTGAGGTTGCTCGTCATAAGAATAATATTGCTATTTATGAGCGGTTTTTTGGTATAGATCTGATTGTTGAGGATGGAAAGTGTAATGGCGTTATTGCTTATGATGAACTGCAGAATAAAATTAAAATATTTAGAGGGAATTCTGTAGTAGTGGCAACCGGAGGTTTTGGCCAGATATATTCACATACCACAAATCCAGAGGTAGCAACCGGGGATGGAGTGGGCATGTGCCTAAGAGTTGGTGCGGAAGCAATGGATATGGAATTTATCCAGTTTCATCCGACAGTGTTATACCATCCATTGGATAAGAGCTTTTTGATATCTGAGGCTGTACGAGGAGAAGGAGCTCAGCTTAAAAATCCAAACGGAGAACGCTTTATGCATAAGTATCATGAATTAGGTGAGCTGGCACCAAGAGATGTTGTATCGAGAGCTATTTTTGAAGAGATGTCTGTTAATAACACAAAAAACGTTTTTCTGGATATCACTTTTAAAAGTAAAGAATATCTTGAGAATAGATTCCCAAATATCTATAAAACTTGTCTAGACTATGGAATAGATATTTCAAGTGATTACATACCTGTGGCACCGGCTGAGCATTATTGTATGGGCGGTATCAAAACAGATGTTGATGGGCAGACAAATATCAGCGGTTTGTATGCATGCGGTGAGGTCGCTTGTACCGGAATACATGGAGCAAACAGGCTTGCAAGCAATTCCCTGCTGGAGGGGTTGGTATTTGGCAGAAAAATTGCCAGAAAGATAGCGGAAGAGGGAGAGAGAGCATCTTTAGCCGGTTTTACAAATAGGTTTAACTTTGTAATAAACAAAGATAATGATAGTTTTCTTCAAAGTATGAAGGAAGAAATCCAGAATACTATGACAAAGTATGTTGGTATTGTAAGGAATGAACAAGGATTACTTAAAGCAGCAGAAGTTATAAAAGATTTGCGTGAAAGGTATAGCAATTTTACGGGATTCAGTCTTGTAAAACTGGAAGTTGCAAATATGCTTACCGTTGCCAGGCTGGTAATTGAATCTGCTCTTGAAAGAAAGGAGAGCAGAGGGGCTCATTACCGATCAGATTATAATAAAACAGATGATATAAACTGGAAAAGAAATATTACTAAAGTATTAGAAGAATAGGAGACTTTTTATGAAACTGGAAAAGCTTTATATCCATGATATAGTTTTAAATGCACTTAAGGAGGACATGCCGCTGGGTGATGTTACAACAGATAATATCGTTCAGGAAGGGAATATATCCAATGCGGAATTTCTTGCAAAGCAAGATGCTGTTATTGCGGGCCTTGACGTAGCCAGACATGTATTTGAAACTCTTGACAGCAGTGTGAAGTTTACAGCTTTGATAGAAGATGGTGATGAAGTTAAAAAGGGCGATATTATAGCCAGAGTGAGTGGCCCTACAAGAGCACTTTTAAAGGGAGAAAGAACCGCTTTAAATTTCTTGCAGAGATTATCAGCAATCGCTACCATGACAAACAGGTATGTAATGAAAGTACAGGGACTACAAGTAAAAATAACTGATACTAGAAAGACTACGCCGGGCTTAAGACTGCTTGAAAAATATGCAGTAAATGCCGGTGGTGGTTCGAATCATAGATTTTCGCTTTCAGACGGGGTACTTATTAAAGATAATCATATAGCAGCAGCCGGTGGTATTACAAATGCAGTCACCAGGGTAAGAGAAAATATACCCCATACCATTAAAATAGAGGTTGAAGTGGAGTCAATGGAAGAAGTTAAGGAAGCTTTGGACTGCAAGGTTGACATTATAATGCTGGATAATATGACAAATGAGCAGATGTCTGAAGCAGTTAAACTAATTGATGGAAGAGCGCTGGTTGAAGCGTCGGGAAATATGACGGAAGAGACAATTTATGACGTAGCTTTGACAGGAGTTGATATTATATCAATAGGCAAGCTTACGCATTCTGCAAATTCTGTTGATATTAGTATGAATATAGAATAATGTTGTTTTTTAAATACATGAAAACGGTCTGTGGATAAAAATTAAATTATCCACAGATTTTTTTAGTTATTCACAATTCAATTTTGACAAATCCTCGGAAAACGCGCTGAGTGTGGGTTGCAAGGAATGTGGAAAATCTCAAATAATCCACAAAATCTCATCAAAATGTGGAAAAAGCCTGTCCGAAATAATAACATACTAAATATTGTTATCATATTTATTTTAATGTAGCATATATGGTAGACAAGTTATAAACAATACTAATTAAAACATGTGAATATTGTGGATACAATTTCCTTAATAAATAAAGCAAGAAAAGACAAAATACAAATGTACGCTAAAAACTATTACGGGCATAGATAGCGTATTATTTTTCATATTGAATGGTAATACGCATAAAAATTGCCCAAAAAGGAGGCACTAACTATGAGTAGACGAAGAAGTGTTATGTCAGAAACCTTGAAAGAGGAAATTGCCAAAGAGCTTGGAGTCTACAACACCGTTTCTTCTGAGGGCTGGGGAGCAGTATCATCCAGAGATTGTGGGAATATTGTTAAAAAAGCAATTGAAATGGCAGAAAGAAGTGTCGGCCGCTAGTAGTATTGTTTAGCGTTGTAAGGGTAGGGGGGAAAATTTGATTTTCCTCCCTACCCCATTTTATTTTATTGATTTTATTCTGAATTTAATTTATTATAAATAAAGAAGAGTGAGTGTTGCAAATAAATGTATTTTTGTAATATTAAGGGAGGTCTGAACTTGAAAAGAGCTTTTTTAATCTATAACCCTATCTCAGGTGGACATAAGATTCCGGGTGAATTGGATTATATATTATCACTGTTTCAGGACAATGATATACTTGTTCAACCATACAGACTTGTGGATACTAATAGCGACAGATTTTTAGTAAGTTCATTGAAGTCTGGGATGTACGATTTTGTTATGGCTTCAGGCGGAGACGGAACAATAAATTATGTCGCTAACATTCTTCTTGACAATAAAATTAATCTGCCTTTAGGTGTAGTACCTTCCGGCACATGCAATGACTTTGCAAAAAGTCTTGGCATAAACTCATTAAAGGAGAGTATTGAAGTAATTCTGAAAGGAAATACACTATTCTGCGATGTGGGGCACATAAATAGTAAGCAGTATTTTCTGAGTACATTTGCAGGTGGTAATTTTGTGGATGTTTCTTTTAATACCAATAGTGAACTTAAAAAGAATTTCGGACCTTTTGCATATTATTTGAAGGGTTTGTCGGAAGTGACAAACATAAAGAGCTTTAATCTTAAAATTACAGCAGATGATGAGGTTATAGAGGGTAAGTTTCTATTGTTTCTTGTTATAAACGGAAAGCAAGCTGCCGGATTTCCTGAACTGCTAAAGGAAGCGGATTTTACAGACGGGTATATGGATATTATTTTAGTAAAAAAATGTTCCAATATAAATCTTGCCAGCATTTTCTTCAAAGTTTTGACCAAAGAATCAGTAAATGACAAGAACGTTATTATTCTTAAGGCAAAGAAGTGTGAGCTCACAAGTGAATCACCTCTGGCCCTGACAGTTGACGGTGAAAAATCCGTGCTGTTTCCAGCCACAATAGAATTTAAAAATAAGGTATTGGAAGTTTTCATCCCCCAGGATGAATTTATAAATATTGATCTTAGCCACCTTGACCTGAGTAATTTAGACCCAAGCAACAGAGGTTAAACAAATCCAAGTACCAGCTTATATAATTAGAGCTGGTACTTTTTTATATTATTTTAATTTTTAATACATTTGATGCTTTGCATCCATAATTGCAACGAGCAATTGGTTGCGTCCATTGACGAGTGTTTTCCTTACATAATAACCGTTATCTACCAGTGCATTGAATAATTTATCCACCTGATGGTAGTAGTTGTTACCCACATCCAATATCAGCGTTTCACCGGGCATTAGCTTACTCGTAACAACTGAGAGAGCATTTTGTTCGTCCATACTTTCAGCGTTTATTACATTGTCTTGTAATTCCATAACTTCACACCTCTTTATATTTTGTTTTTCATAAAGGTATTATTTGTCCATAGTGTAAAAAATATTATATTATTATTATTTGTTTTTACGGATGAATAAATTTTTCTAGATTTGGTCATTATAATAATGACCTCACAAAATACATTTTGACCCCCTTTACATGGTTAGTCTATAAAAGACTAACCTACTTTTTTATTTTTCTTTAACTTGAATTTTAATCAATTATTAGTGATAATAAATATTAGATATTAATAAAATACGGAGGTGTTTGTTAGAATGAACAATATTGCCGGTCTGATAGATCATACAGCGTTGAAACCTGATACAACAATTGAACAGATTAAAAAGTTATGTGCTGAGGCTATAGAATATGGATTTGCTTCAGTATGTGTTAATCCTTGCTATGTTAAGCTTTGCAGCGATATTTTGAAGGGCAGTAAAATAAAGGTTTGTACTGTTATTGGATTTCCTCTGGGAGCTACAACCGCAGCTGCGAAGGTTGCAGAAACAACTGAGGCAATTGCTAATGGCGCAACAGAAGTTGATATGGTAATAAATGTGGGTGCTATTAAATCACAGGATTTCGATTATGTTAAAAAGGATATAGAAGGTATAGTCGGAGCGGCCAAAGGCAAAGCACTTGTTAAGGTAATTCTTGAAACTTGCTTGCTTACCGATGAAGAAAAGGTAAAAAGCTGCAGAATTTGCAAGGAAGCGGGTGCGGATTTTGTAAAAACATCAACTGGTTTTAGCACCGGCGGAGCCACTGTTGCAGATGTAAAACTTATGCGGGCAGAAGTTAAGCCTAATATGGGCGTTAAGGCTTCAGGCGGTATCCGTGATTATGAAACGGCTAAGGCAATGGTTGACGCTGGAGCAAGCAGAATTGGGGCCAGTGCATCAGTGGCTATTGCAAACCATGAAAAATCATCAGGAAGCGGGTATTAAAAATATAAAAAAATTACTCCACTAACAGTTATCATGTTAGTGGGGTAATTTATTAATTGTGGAGCTACACCTCCATTAGGGTACTGCGCACGGTATTGAAATATCTCAATTTAAATATACGGTTATTTAACTTCTGCTTTCCACAAGCCGTGCAAATTACAGTATGCATAAACTTCTGCATTAGTTTTATCGCAGAAGACTGCTTTTGGAGCATCTCCAGGCGAAAGTGATAATCTTTCAGTTCCTTCTTCGCTCACTACCGCAATCCATTCAATAAAATGTTCAGCCACCATAGGATGTGCTACGGAGCCTACCTCAACATAAATTTTTCCGTCTTTTCTGACTGCTACAGGAACGTGTTTTTCAACTGCTGCATCGGTAGTATTTGGCTCAAGCTTTTCCATTTTTTCACCACAGCATACGAGAGTTCCTCCACCATTCTTAATTAAACCTACAATATTTCCACAATGTTTACAACGGAAAAAAGCAACCTCTGCCTTCATATAAAAAACCTCCTTAATTAAATGCATAATTGTTATTAATTTACCCGTTATTTAGAACTGCAAACAAGTTTTTGTAGTACAATAATAAGTATACATATAGCGTGAAAGAAGTGGAACATATTTATAACTTAACTGCGTACCTCCACGATACTTTCATTACTATTTGTACCAAAAGTCGGCGTGGAGGTTATTATGGAGGATGTAAATTGGTTTACCAAAATGTTAAAGAGGGAAAATTTATAAACAGACCAAACAGATTTATTGCCAACGTTGTAATAGACGGTGAGGAGGAAATCTGCCACGTAAAGAATACCGGGAGATGTAAAGAGCTTCTGTTACCGGAAGCATCTGTTTTTGTGCAGGAATTTGACAGCAGTTCTCGTAAAACCAGGTATGATTTAATTGGTGTAATAAAAGACGAGAGGTATATAAATATTGATAGCCAGGTACCCAATAAAGTTTTTTACGAATGGCTCCATAAAGAGATTTTGTTTGGAGACATTGTTACCATAAAACCTGAGATGAAATATAGAAATTCCAGATTTGATTTTTATATTGAAACGGAAAAAGAGAAAATATTTATTGAAGTCAAAGGTGTAACGCTTGAGGAAAACAACATTGCTTTATTTCCTGATGCACCCACCGAGAGGGGAGTGAAACACATCAACGAGCTAGTAGAATGTATGAAAGAAGGATATAGGGCATATATTGTTTTTGTTATTCAAATGAAAGGTGTACCAGTTTTTTCTCCCAATGAAAAGACACATAAAGAATTTGCGGAAGTGTTAAAATATGCTTACAATAAAGGAGTAAAGGTGTTGGCTTATGATTGCGACGTTTCATATAATTCAATAGAAATATCCGAAGAAGTTGAGGTCAAAATCTGAGTAAAATGGGGAAATAGTGTGGATAACGTGTTAGATTTGGCGGTTTTTATCCACAAAACAGCTGCATTTTGGGGATAAAACTGTTGATAAGTCCATATGTGTGGGGATATATTGTTGATAAGTATATATATATGGGGATATACAGTTAATATTATTTTGCTTCATAAATTCACTGAGCATTGATATAGAATTAAATGCAACAATATTTGTTTATGATAATATGGAGAGGTCAACATAAATCATTAGGGGGAGTTTTCAATGTTCACAATCCTTATAGTAGATGACTGAGCCCTTCTGTTAAAAATGGACACTGATTCGTGAGGATATCTACTAGTTTCTTAAGTTTCCTGTGTGTTTGATATTGATTGAAATTATGACAAATATAACCTTGTAGCCGATGTATATTGCGTTTAGTCCTAACCCTATTGAAATGTGCGTTTTCCCCACTCCGGGCGGGCCTAAAAGGATCAGGTTGTATCCCTGACCCAGCCACGATAGCTCCTTAAGCTGGTTTAATTGTTTTTTACTTAAGGAAGGCTTCTCCGAAATATCAAACTCATCTACAGTTTTATGTTCAGGAAATGCAGCCTGTTTCAGCCGCTTTTCGAGCTTTTTATCCTCTCTACACACTGTGCCTCGATGTGATTTACGTCTGCAATTGCATGGCACTTACTATGCAGTGGATTAATTTGAGATGATAATCTCCAGTAGATATGATATCATTTAACATATATTAGCTAAAAACTGTAAAAACTTATTTATCGTTTTTTGTTAATTC
Source organism: uncultured Clostridium sp. (assembly GCA_964415835.1). Classification (GTDB taxonomy): domain Bacteria; phylum Bacillota; class Clostridia; order Acetivibrionales; family DSM-1351; genus Ruminiclostridium. Next base: position 10,521 of record CAYQCA010000058.1, read on the forward strand.
TATTTTATCGTTCACAACCAACATTAAGGAGTTAGGTATGAAAGTTGCAATATGTGATGATGATATAAATCAACTTGCTGTCATAAAAGCTGCAATGAAAAATTATGAGGCGGAGCATAACGAGCATACTTACGAAATAGAGTGCTTTGACAATCCGCTTGAGTTTTTGCAGCGCTCAGAAAAAACAGGCGGCTATGATATTTTGCTTTTGGATATCTGTATGCCTGGTTTATTGGGTACCGATATTGCAAAAGAAATTCGGAGAAAAAAGGAGAAAAGTGAAATTATTTTTTTGACTACAAGTCGAGATTTTGCGGTGGAAGCATTCGCTCTCAAGGCTGCACATTATGTGGTCAAGCCCTTTACGGCCGAGCAATTTGCCGAGGCCTTAGACCGAGCTATGGAAAAATTCATAAACAAACAAAATAAGAATATTAATATAAAGCTGCAAAACGGGGACTTGAGGTTTATTGAACTTAATGAAATCATGTACGTTGAGAGCTTTCGCCACACTCAAAGAATCTATTTGAAAAGCGGCGAAAGCATTGAAGCGAGGGAGACACTTACCAAGCTTTCGTCTATTTTTGATGAGGCATCCAAAGGTCAGTTTGTATGTCCTTATAAGGGTTTTATTGTCAATCAGAAAAGCATCCGGGGGATTGAGCCCGCTAAAATTATCATGAAAAACGGCAAGGAAATCCCCATAGTTAAGCGTAATTTTGCTGCAATGAAACAACAATATTTTAGCTTCATATTTATGAGGGAGGCTGATAGACTTGGATAATCTCCTCTTTGCCAATGTTCTGCGGGGTGATGTTTCGATCATTCTTAATATCATACTTATTTTTTCACTTGTAGAATTAAAATACAGTAAAAAAGTTACACTCATTATTTTAACTGCAATCTGTGTTTTTATTATAGTTGCGAATCACTATGTCTATGTTTATTATGATTTAACAACTGTGGCCAGATTTGGCATTGGATTTTGGCTTGCAGCCGGTATCGGTTTTAAATTTCTGAGTAATGATAGTATTATGAAATGGTTTTTTAATGTCATTACCACAATAAATGTTTTATTTTTTGTAACAGTAATAAGTTATGTTTTATCACGCTTACTTCCGTATCCTATGTATACAAACACAGCAGTTCGTATTGCTTTATATTTTATTTTTATCATCTTATTTAAGAAATTTGTGTATCCCATCTATCGACAGGTGGTAGATAGATGGAAGCAATTTTTATCGGTTACAGTGGGGATTATGTTGAATTTTGCATATATATTAATTACCTCTCAAAATATTACCGAAACAATCACACAAAACTTTATACCTATTTTACTTCTGACTGCCTTGATGTTTCTAGTTTACGGCGCGATGCTTTGGTCGTTTCAAAGTATCATTCTGGAATATAAATTCCGTACTGAAAAAGAGCAGACCAGGCTGCATGATGAACTTATTTCCTCGCAGCTTGCAGCATATGAAGAATTTTTTGAAGTCTCAAAACGCAACCGCCACGACTTGCGGCATCATAATCAAATTATCATGGAATACCTTAAATGTGGCGATATGGGAGGCGCTGAGGAATATTTACAGCTTTATGATGCAAGCCTTACAGAAGCTGCTGCAACAAGCTATTGTAAAAATAACATTGCAAATGCGGTATTATGCATATATGCACAAAAGACGCAAAAGGAGGATATAATCTTCGCCGCAAATGCGGATATTCCCGAAGGTATAGCTATAACCCCACCTGAGTTTGGCAGTTTACTTTCTAATATTCTTGAAAATGCATTGGAAGCCTGCCAAAGGACAAGAACTGATGAGTGCTTTATAACTTTTACAGCCGAAGTTGAGGAGGAAAGTTTGAAAATAGAATTGAAAAACTCAGTAAGAGGCAAAGTGGAAATCAGAAACAACCTGCCTGTTTCTACCAAAGAAAACGGCGGTTCAGGCACAAAAAGCGTGCTGCACATTGTAGAGAGCTATCACGGCATGCTTAATTTCAGTCAGGAGGACGACACCTTTATCACTCAAATTGTTCTGCCTGCATAGTTCACATAAAAATATATAGGAGCCACATAAACCAGTTTGCTGATGTATGTGGTTTTTTTGCATACTCATAAAAATGTCGTCTTGTGCAGAATTATGTATGTTTTGTGCAGACGACGAAAAAAGACGCGTTTTTTGCACTATTATAAAATAAACATCTTTTAAGCTGGTTCAGAAAGGAGGTCCTGCATATGCATCAAAACTGCATTGATCATACAAAGGAAGTTGAAAATCGAATATCTGCAATCAAAACGAATTCGAGGGACACCTGTTCCTTTTATCAGTCACGGGATATGTGCCTTACCGTAATGAAGGAGTGCTGGTATTGCAGGTATGCATCATTTGACGTTGAAAGTCAAGACCCGTTCAAACCTGGATTTTGCAAATATAATAAACTTTGACTTTTCGTGAAAACGATGTGGGACAGGTTCGGATTTTCACACTTGTTCTTAAGTATTGATAAGCATTCTGGACTTTCGGCATGGAAATTAATGTTTGCATATATCACAGGGTTAATAGCAAATTGCAGCTCTGTAAATAAAATTTTTCTACAGTCGAAAAATTTTATCTGAACCTATGCGTTATAAACAAATAAGAGTATTTAGAGGAGGATGCAAATGAAAAAACAAATTTTAAGCATGATTCTTACTCTGACGATGTTATTTAGTGTGATGCCAACAATGGTATTGGCAGCGGAGAAACCCTCAATTCCAATTGCACCCGTCAGTAGTAACACAACAAATCCCTACACGCTTTCAAGCGTAACGTCAGATTCAGTTATAGCGATGAAGTCTGGAGCTGTGCCTGATATTGTTTCAATAAATGCAAATGTAAATAATGTACAAAATTACATATCACTGAATTGGACGAATACTAGTCCCGACATCTCGGATTATCACTATATGGTTACAAAAAAAGATGTTGATGCTGGCGGTACAGCTCAGACTATACCACTGAAGAGCAGTATAAAGGTACTTAATATTTATCCTGGAGACAGAAGTGGTGCTACAAGTCAACCAGGCTATGCACAGTCAGGGTATCCAACTGATGCTTCAGCAGGTGTTAAAAAGTGGATGGAGCAGGATGGGTTTGGTAAAGGTAACATTTCAGTTACCTCTGTGTATATTGGTAGTTTTAATAACAGTCCTGGTACCTATCTCAAAAAGGATGCAAAAACAGGCCTTTATAACTACGATGTGATTTTTGTAGGGTGTTGGGATAGTAATAACAACGCTGACCTGACGCTAGCAGGAAAAGACCTTATACAAGAATTTATCAACTCTGGCGGAGGGTATCTGGCGGGTCATGATACCGCTATGCCAGGTACCTATAGTATGACAAATTTGTCTAGCCTAACACAAGCTAATCTTAACATGCAACTTGACTCGAGAGTACCTCATTATGGAAGTTATGGAAGTTATGGAAGTACTGGTTATGTAGATATAGCTATAGCAAAAAAAGGTTCGCTAATAAACTATCCGTGGTCACTTTCAGGAAGCACATTAAGTGTACCAGCCTCACACTCGACAAACCAGTTTGCAATGGGCGATGTATGGATGAGATATAGTTCAAATCCGCTAGGTACTTCCCAAATAACAACTTTGAATGGTCGTGCGGGTACAAATAATTTTTATCTTACCACATGGAATAATTGTGCCATGATTCAGACAGGACATAGCAACGGTGCTGCTACCGATGATGAAAAAAAGATACTTGCAAATACTCTCATGTATCTGGCACAGATTTCAACGGATAAAAGTTTTGAGGATCATACTGCACAGGATGTAACAAACCCTGATAGTGTCGCTGCTTTAGTATCGGTAGGAAATGATAATAGGGCTAACCTCACTTATTTGGCTCCTGCGGATGCTGGAAACACATATGAGTATCAATTAAAGGCTATAGATAAGACTGGTACCGTCACTAACTCCAGTACAATCTCTGCAACTATCACAAGCGGAATAAAAGGCTATTCAATAGCTATAGACAAAAATCCTAATACAGTTCCTGACGACAGTATTGACACAACTGAACTCAGCTATACCACTGAACAGCTTGAAGCTGGCAGCTGGTATGCACATATTAAAGCGATAGATAATGCTGGAAATGCCAGTAGTACAACTAATGTGAATTTCAATGTTTCGTCCGAATATACTATCACATACGATGGCAACGGCAGTGACGGTGGTACTGTGCCGAGAGACAGTGCTTTATATAAAAAGGATGCTAGTGCAATAATAATGAGCAATGGAAATCTTACAAAGTCCAGATATATCTTTAACGGCTGGAATACAGCGTCAGATGGCAGCGGCACAAGTTATAGGGCCACTGATACTATTATAATTAAGGGAAATGTAACGCTATATGCACAGTGGAAGGTCATAGACAGTGCACAAACGCCTGTGTTTACCCAAAACAATGTGAGTGGGGTGGAAACAGTTACTAAAGGTGCTATCGCAATAACACTTTCAGTAACAGTGGATGAAGTAACCGATGGTGGTAATATTACCTACCAGTGGTACAAATGCACAACCAACTCAACAGGTGGAGGCATTGCCATAGGTGGTGCAACAGATCCAAGCTACACGCCACCCACCGATGTTGCAGGTACATCTTATTACTATGTAGTGGTTACAAATACAGTGGCAGGTGTGCCCGCATCAAGCAACACCAGCAGCATGAAGGAAGTTATTGTACTTGACAATCCTCCAGTTGTCTATAATGTTTCAACAAGCAGCACTTCATTAACTAATATTACATTAAGTAATCCAAGTGCAACACAGTACCAAAACTATACTACAACTATTAGCGCAGACAGTGGTTATACCTTGCCAAATAGCATAACTGTTACAATGGGCGGAAAAACTCTTGTTTCCGGAGTTGAATACATTTATGAAAAGACATCCTCAACTGTAGGAGCAGTGACAGTTTACAATGTGACAGGAGAGCTAGCCATAACAGCAGCAGGTGCTCTAATTCCCGCGCAGATCTACACAATAAGCTTTAATTCAAATGGTGCTACAACTTACATAAGTGGACCTTGTGGCACAGCTATAGTTTTGCCAACACCCAGCCCTGCAAATGAAGGTGATATCTTTGATGGTTGGTACAGAGACCTCGGTTTTACAATTTTGTACAATTCCGACACAATAGGTAATGAAGATATAAACCTTTATGCAAAGTGGATTCAAAAAACTTATACTATTACCGGAAATGTAAAAGAAGAAGAAACAAACAACAATGTAAGTGGCGCGACCGTTAAGCTTATGGCAGGAAATCGACAGGTTGCATATACAACTACCAACCTAAGCGGCAACTTCACTATAAGAAGTGTTCCAGCAGGTACATATAATTTAGCTATCACTAAAGGTGACCAAACAATAACCTTAATGATCACTGTTTTAGATAGCAATATTGCAATTGGCTCAGTAACTTTGCCAAAGGCTAAGAAAAATAGCGTAGTAGAGGTTAGGCAGAATACTCCAGATATTGTTGTTGATAAATTAAATGACTTTTTTAATAGTGATAAATTTACACAGGATGACAGAAATGTTGTTGATGCTGGTGGAATGGTTGAAATCAAACTTTTAGTTGAGAAAAAGAATGAGAGTGGTGACAATGCAGCTGCAAATGCAAACAGCATTAAGACTTTAGCTGAAGGTAGCGGTAAAACGATAGGCATTTTTCTAGACTTAACTGTAAGCAAAATCATAACTCTTGCAGGTGGTACAGCAGAACAGCCTATTTTAATAGATCAGCTTTCTGACCTGATAAGCATTGACATACCACTTCCAGTTGAGCTGCAAGGCAAGAGCGGATATGTAATTTACCGTTATCATGGTGCGATGGTTCAAACAATTACCGAGGTTGTAAACGATGGCGAATATATTGAGGTGAGCCCTGGCGGAAAGTCCATAAAACTTCACACCAAAAAATTCTCCACCTATGCAATTGGCTATACGGCGCCATCAACTCCTCCAACCAATAATCCAAGTAGCAGTTCAGGTGGTGCAGTGTCATCAACAATTACGACTGAGCCAAGTGAGGGAGGCAAAATTGATATCAGTACTGACAATACGACCGCTACAATTATACATGATGACGGATATGCAATAGCTGATGTAATTATAGATGGAAAGAGTATAGGCGCAACTAAAAAATATACCTTTACAGATAACAAAACTCACAAAATCAGAGCTGTTTTTGTGAAGAAAAGTGCACTTCCATATTACAATAAAGATGGCGAAAAGGTTTTCATTGGTTTTTCTGCCATTGAAGAAAACCTCTACAAATACATTGCACCCGCAAATGTCACCGTAGAGTTTACAGAAAATCCAAAGAATTTTATAGACAATACCATTGCATGGGCAAAACCAAGCATAGACTTTGTGACTGAGCGTGAAATATTCTCTGGTACCGAGCAAAATATATTCAGTCCAAATGAAGGAATGACAAGGGCAATGTTTGTAACGGTAATAGGCAAGCTTTATGAACGCTCTTTTGGCAGTGTTTCAGGTACTAGCACCTTCTCAGATGTTGATGCAAACGCCTACTATGCCAAGTATGTTGCGTGGGCAAATGATTACGGTATTATTAAGGGCATTGGAGTAAACCGGTTTGCTCCCAATGCTAAGGTAACTCGCGAGCAAATGGCAGTGATTATGTTTAACCTCGCAACTCTTCTTAAAAAGACAGCAGTTGCAGACACATCTCTCACATATGCCGATAGCACAAGTATTTCATCATGGGCAATTGATGGTGCTAAATACTGCCACAGAACAAAAATTATTGAAGGCAGAACTGGTGGAAACTTTGCACCTCAAGAAAGTGCAACAAGAGCTGAGGCAAGTGCGGTACTGCAAAAGTTTATTGTAAATATGCTCAAATAATATAGTTAATTCAAAATCAGTTTTCAGTTGAAATAATTCTCTTAGTATGCGAATGCTTTTACATTAATAATAATATTCCATAGAAAGTCCGTTTTTCTAGCCACCCACTGACAGAAAAGCGGACTTTCTATTTCTGCTAAATGATCTGGAACAATAGTGTTACGCTGAATAGGAATTTAATCAAATATCGAATTGGTTCCATTAAATAGGTTTTTATGATATCACGATGGAGGTAAGCATGAATAACACAATAAAAATATAAGAGTACTAGGACCCGTAATGGTAACAGAGAAGGATATGAGAGTAGTTATTACTGAACTTGGCAGTAAGCTTATTACTGACATTACTGATGCTGAAATCAGAAGAATATCAAATCTGTATTTAAAAAGAACTATAAAATTTTAAATGAAATTATTAATAGAAACAACAATACAGATAATAATCTCAGAATAAAATGGGTGTTGCCCAACTTGACAACAATGGGCAACAAAAATCTCAAATCAAATAAAAAAAGCCTACAACCACTGCGGTTATAGGTTTTCTCTGGTACGCCCGACACGATTCGAACGTGCGACCTGCGGTTTAGGAAACCGACGCTC
>CAYQCA010000059.1:0-18007 GCA_964415835.1 uncultured Clostridium sp.
GTATTTGAGTTTAATAAAATAAGCAACAGTTCTATGGAGCTTGGCACTGCAGCAGACAGTACTCTTCCAACAGGATGGGTAAGAGTGGGTTCGCCATCGTTGGTATACAGGTCTGATCTGGCAACTGAAAAATACTCCGGAAACTATGGGCTTGTGGTGAAATCTGATGGTCAAAATGTTCAGATGCTTAAACAAAACATCACATATGTTCCGAATAAAAGATACATACTGACCTTCTATGGAAAGACCTCTGAAGCAAACGTGAATTTGAAAGCGCAAATATATGATGAAACCACTAATAAGGTCCTAGCATGGAAACCGGTAACTGGAGTTACTGAGTGGGGGAAAAACACTGTGGTATTTACTTCGCCTGAGGAGGGTGGACATAACTTGACAATACAGCTTGCACCGACAACGCCGGTGTTATCATCGTGGATAGTATATTTTGACGATGTTGAGCTCAAACTCTATGATGAAGGTCTTATTTTTAATACAGGATTTGAAACTGTCAGTGTAGCAGACAGTACAATGGCTATGGGCTGGGAGCGCTTTCAATCCACATCGACTAATGCTATGATTTCAACAAATATAAATGAATATTATTCCGGCTCAAAAGGCATGAAAATAGTATCGGACACAAGCCAGATTCCTATGGTGCAGGCAAAGCTGGAATATAACCCTGGAGCAAAGTATACAGCCATATTTGATTCGATTAATAATAAGGGTGATGCACTGGGGATGGTTGAGGTATATGATGCCACTGCAAATCAGGTTTTAGCCAGCATGTCATTCAGCAATACAAGCTGGGTAACATCTGCCATCGATTTTACCGCTCCTGTAAATGCAGGCAATAATGTGTACTTGAGATTGAGACAGACACAAACAACCATTGACAACTGGGTAACGTGTTTTGATAATGTAAAAGTGCTTCCTGCACTAAAAAGAAGTGCCCGAGAGTGGTCAAGAGTGAATCTGAATAGTGAGAATGCTTATGTGTCAAGTAAATCCGGTGAGTCGAGGACAGGTCCTTACGGGTTGGCTATAAAAAACAATGGTGCTATTAATTCATATGTGGAGCAGCAGATAATGGTATATGCGCCAAATAAGCCATATTCAGTATACTATTATGGCAAGGTGAATTATGCAGGGGCCTCCGGAAAGGTCACTGTTTATGATGAGACTGACTCAGTAGTATTGGCAGAGCAATCCTTTAATAATACCAACTGGCCCGAATCTTATCTCATATTGAATTTTCAGACTCCACCTTCGGGGCATGTTATTAAGGTAAGGCTGACTCAGACAGGTACCAGCAGCTTTGATAATACAGCTTTTTTTGATGATGTTTGTGTGGGGGAGCGTTGCTTGAACTTTGTTAATCAGGCCATGATAATTAAGCCTATTCTGCTATTTTCAAAAGTAATAGGTCAGAACCCTGATATTCAGCAGCAATACCAGGCTAAGGCACAGCAATATTTAAGCTTTATTCAGAACAACGTATATCCTCAATTTGAATCAATGTACAGAGATATTGATGCTGAAAAGGGAATATATGTATTCAATTATGATAATGCAGCAAGATGGATGCCCGATAGAAGCGCGCCACATAATCAATACCTTAGAATGGCTGAATGTGCATTTTTACTGTATAATATCACGGGTGGTACAGAACATTTAACCAGAGCCACCAAGCTTTTGAATTCCTTTAAGAGCAAACTTATACAAAGCAACTATGCAACTACAGCATATCAGTGGAATTACTGGGATAAGTTCGGCAGTTGGGATGAAAACTTCTGGTATAACAGCAATCTGGAGGACACTTCTCATGGGAATCTGGATATATCAGCGGCAATTATTGCTTATAAGCACGGTGTTGTATTTGACTTGACTGATATGCAGAAGTTTATTTCTACTTTTAAGGATGTAATGTGGAATGGATCACTGAGTAATCCAGTTTTAGCTTCACTGGTTGATAGAAAAGGTGGGACCACATCCGATTTAATTAAGTACACTATTTGTATCGATGATTGGGTAAATTTAGCTTTATTTGACTCACAAATATATGATATATGTAAAGCTATTATGGAAAATGTAGGATCAAGGGTTCTGCCAGCTATTAATATGGCTGCTCTCAATCCTGAATATGGTGTTAACGGCAACTTCGAACTGGCTGGTTACAATAATGCTGCAATGCCTTTAAAATGGAGTGCAAATAATATAACGGCCGGGAATGCATATATTGACAGGGTTAACTATTACTCAGGAAAGGCTGGATTATCAATTAAAAGTGATGGTGTAAACAGTCCCGGATATGTTGAACAGAGGCTGGAAGGATATACCCCTAATAGTGACTATGAACTGAAGTTTATGGCAAATACTCAGACAAATGATTACAGTGGAACTGTTGAAATATACAATGCCACAACCAATACCATTCTGACTTCAAGAACCACAGATACACAGGGGTGGAAAGAATATAGTGCTGTATATACAACTCCTGCACAGGCACAGAATGAATTGTATATACGTATTTATGTAAACTCGGGTATTGCTGAAAAGGTGGTCAATTTTGATAATCTGAGAGTTTACGCTAATAATTGGAATTCCTTTGTGCCTAATGGCAGCTTTGAAATAGCTGATAAAATAGCAGAATCACTGCCTGCTTACTGGGAACCTTCAGCGGGTACATCTGTTCAGAATGTATATATAAGTAGCAATGATGCTTTCAAGGGAGAAAAAGCACTAATCGTGAAGACAGACTCTGTTTTAAGTGAACAGAAGATTGGATATAGAATTAACAGTTTTGAGCCCCAAAAAACTTATGATGTGAAGTTTGCAGGAAAGACAAATATAGCTTTAACCGGTGGAAGGGTGTTCATCTATAATGAAACTACTTCTCAGATACTGGCTAGTCGGACTATTGAAAGCACACAATGGAGTTGGTATGAGATGAGTTTTATGGCACCAGCCGATTATACAGATGTACTTAAGATATATGTTGCAAATAGTGATGTATCAACCCCAGATGCAGAGCTTTATATTGATGAGTTGGGTGTCACACTGTCCAAATAATAAAATGCAATTAACTATTATAAAGAGGTTGCTATATGATATATAGAGGCTACCTCTTTATAATTTTCTTTAAAGTCATCTGAAATTTTAAAATATATTAAAAACCCATAAGAAATATAAAGTTTGGGTAGTTCACTTTGTATCGTATTAAAAATATAATTGACGTAACAACTAAACCATAAGACGTTTAGAAATACGAGGAGGAGAAACATGAAATCAAGACAAATTGTCAACAAATTTTTATGTGTTATGTTAGCAGCAATGATGATTACCGGAATTTTCTCTGGTTGTGGCAGTGATGCACCTTCAACCACTAGTGCAGAAGTTACAACTTCTGCGGTAGCCAGTGATTCATCTCCTAAGCCGGTTACACTGAAATATTATTGTACCAGTGCACTGAATAAAACAGAGATTGATACTTTCATTGCAGAGTTTAACAAGGAATATCCGGAAATAACTATTGACGTTTCATTGATCACCGACGGATATACTGACAAAATTAAAATGGCAATGCTTTCAGGAGAACAGGTTGACGTTATTGAAACATCAAATACATGGATGGATTCAGCAGCTGCAAAGGCTTTATACTATCCTTTGGATGATTTTATAACAAAAGATGGCACCGACCTTGAAAAACAGTACGGCGGATATGCAGGACCATTATCTGTTAACGGTGTTCAGTATGGATTACCACGTTCACTCGCTCCTCAGGGAGTATGGATTAATACAAAAGACTTTGATGCAGCAGGAGTCCCTTATCCAACTGATGACTGGACAATAGATCAATTCTTTGATACAGCTAAAAAGTTAACTGTAAAAGATGCAAAAGGCAATACTACAAGATTTGGAGCATTACATTGGAGTTTTGGTAATGTTGGACAGGCAGGAGTTGGATTCTCAAATGCTGTTTCAGAAATAGCTTTATACGGCGGATGGGAAATAGTAAATGCTGAGGGTAAACCAGATGCAAATTCTCCAGTACTTAAGAAGTCACTTGAGTTATTCTATAATGCAACTACGGTAGATAAGTCAATACCTTCAATTGCAGATGTACTTTCATCAAATTATCACTTTGTATTTGATTTATATAAAAACAAGTGGTCAATGTTGATAGGTGGCAGACATAATCCAGCACTCTTTATGGAGACACATAAGGTAAATGGACAGCTCGATCCGGCACTTGATGACGATAGATATAAGCTGATTGCAATGCCACGTTGGGATGAAAATGCGCCGGTAAAGCAAGCTTCTTCACTTGTTAACGGAGATGCTATCAGTAAGACATCCGAGAATCCGGAAGCTGCATACAAATTTATTAAATGGCACAGCAGTGCTTGTGTTGCGCTTAGCTCCCAGATAGCTCACAGAATTCCGGCAGACCAATTACTGGATTCAAATACATTTATTACAAACTGGGCATATTACACAGACAAGAGCGGCGCTGTTGTGAAAGGTAAAGACAGACCAGAACTATTCAAACAGGTTCTGGGTACAGATATAAAGGCTATATATCCAAAGAACAGAATGTTCTATCCATATGTAACTCAAATGGATGCAGAACTTGAAAAGTATACAACAGAATATCTAACTGGTGAAAAAAATCTGGATAAAGCCCTCGAAGATTTAAATGCGGCATTACAGAAAATTTATGATACTAATGCAAAGAAGTAATAGACAGACAAAAATATATGAGGCCGTAAAATTACATTTATGGCCTCTCTTCATGGGGTGACCATATGTTAAAGAAAAAAACTCGCGAAGCAATAACTGGGTACTTATTCATTTTACCGAATTTAATTAATCTTGTATGCATTATTTCGTTTACTGTAATATTCTCCTTGGTGATAAGCTTTACTGACTGGGATATGATAAAGGGTTTTGAAGGAATTAAATTTATTGGTATAAAGAATTACATTGACATGTTTTCTGATAAATGGTTCATTGATTCTTTTCTAAATAATATATTTTTCTTGTTAGGTGTACCTATACAGATATTCATTGCACTTTTATTGGCAATAGTACTCAATGGCAAAGTTTATGGAGCAAAACAGATGCGTACAATATTCTTTATGCCATATGTAACAAACCTTGTTATCATAGTATTGATATGGTCAGCACTTTTAAATCCAAACACTGGAATAATCAACAATATATTAAGAACGCTGAGCGTGGATACTCCACCAGTATGGCTGGGAAGTTCGTTTTGGGTAAAACCCACATTGTTCATTATATTTACATGGCAGTATGTTGGATACTACATGATACTATATATGGGAGGCTTACAAAGCATACCTGATGAACTGTACGAGGCATCAGATATTGACGGTGCCGGTAAAATAAGACAGTTTATAAGTATTACATTTCCAATGATATCACCAACAACATTTTTTATTTTGATTCTTGGCGTTATATCAACTTTCCAGATGTGGGCAAACATTCAAATTTTGACAGCAGGTGGGCCGGGAACATCGAGCAGTGTACTCAGCTATTACATTTATAAGGCTGCATTTGCCCAAGGTCGTATGGGCTATGCCGCAAGTATGGCATGGGTGTTGTTTGGCCTGGTATTTATGATAACCTTGTTACAATGGCGTGGTCAGAAAAAATGGGTCAGCTATATGTAGAAAATAATGAAGGAGAGGACTGTTCGCCATGAAAAAAAAGAGAAATATTTCAAAAATAATACTAACAACAATAATGTGGCTAATATCGCTATGTATGCTATATCCTTTTATATGGATGGTATCTGCATCTTTCACACAGGAATCTCAGGTATTTAACTTTCCATTTAAGATAATACCTGATCCCATTACCTTTGATGGTTACATAAGTGCATGGATAAGAAATTCACTTGGAATACCAATGACTGTATTTTTCTTTAACAGTATTAAGGTTACAGCAATTGGTATGGCTGGATGTCTGTTAACATGCTCAATGGCGGCATACGGTTTTTCTAAGATTGAGTTCCCGGGAAGAGATAAGATCTTTCTGCTACTGATTGGTGTTATGATGATACCATTTCATGTAACCATATTGCCTAAGTATCTCATGTTCGCAAAGCTGGGCTTTGTAAATCATCATATTGCATTATGGCTTGAATACTTCCTTGGTATACCTCTGGGAACATTCCTTATGAGACAGTTCTTTGTTTCAATACCCAAAGAAATAAATGAATCTGCATCTATGGACGGAGCAGGGCATGTTATAATATTTTCCAGACTTATTTTACCACTCTGTAAGCCGGCTCTTGCGACTCTGGCAATATTAAGCTTCATGTGGCTGTGGAACAGCTATGAGTATCCACTTATTTTTCTGAGAGATCCTAAACTGTTTACACTGCCAATTGCAATCAAGGCTATTTTTGATGATAAGACTTATATAACATATAATGGAGTTATGGCAGCAGCTGTAAGTGCAGTTACACCAATAATGATAGTATTTTTTGCCCTGCAGAAGTACTTTGTAAAGGGTATTGCAATGACAGGATTAAAATAAACAACAAAAATAATCCGAGTAAGAAAATTCTACAATATAGGGATGAGAAAGATATGATAAACATAGGAATTATAGGAACCGGTGCAATTGCTGAAAATCATATTCAGGCTATACAAAAAACACCGGAAACAAAACTTATTGCAGTATGCGATATAAATAGAGAAAGAGCAGATGCCGTTGCAAATACCTATAATGTGGCGGCATATACCGATTATAGTGAAATGATTAGATCTTCCAAGCTTGATGCTGTGATTATAAATCTGCCTCATTTTCTGCACAAGGAATGTTCAATATACTGTGCTGAAAATAAGCTGAATATTCTATTGGAGAAGCCATTGGCTTTAACCAGTGATGAGTGCAGAGAGATAAGCCAAAGTATTGAAAAGAACCATGTGAAATTTATGGTAGGGCATATCCAAAGATATTTTCCTGAGAATAGAAAGGCCAAAGAAATTATTAAGTTCGGCAAACTTGGAAAGCTGGCTTACATTGTTGATATTCGAAATGGTGAATATGCCAACCCCTTAAGGCCCAGATGGTTTTTAGAAAAAAAGCTTGCTGGTGGTGGGATTATGATGAATCTTGGTGCACATTCCATAGACAAAATACTCTGGATTACTGATAGTGATGTGGAATATGTTTCTTCCAGTATAGGCAATATTGACAGCAGCTTAGATATAGAATGCCATGCACAGGTTTTTATGAAATTAAATAATGGAACAAGTGCTGCGATTAACCTTTCAGGCTATAAAAGTCCGGCATTTAATGAAACCAGATTCTTTCTGACAAATGGAGAAATCAGGTTATGTACCGGCAGAGGCTTGTGGGTAAGTAATGGAAGTGAATTTGTGGAAGTGACAGACTATAAAAAGATAGACCCCTTTGAGCTGCAGCTTAAGGAATTCGTAGAATATATTCAAAGTGGGAACGAGTCTCCTATTGGTGCTCAGTACGGTGAAAAAGTCATCAATGTTATTGAAAAGGTATACCGAGAGTGGTAAAATGAAGCTAATTCTACGTACAACATGGAAAAAATCATTTGGAGTGTGCGGGGATTGCACCATATTTCGATTTTTTAAATTCAACAGACGATTCTACACGATTTATAAATAGGATACATAAAATATGTGATTTACCATAAAATGCATTTAGGAAGAGGTGCAGCATGTATAAAGTGGTAATTATTGATGATGAGAAATTTGTAATAAGTGAGCTTGAAAACTTCATACCTTGGGAGAAGATGGGATTTTCTGTTGTAGGAACTGCCACAGATGGAAACAGTGGATTTGAGCTGATTAAGGAACTAAATCCACATGTAGTTATTACTGATATTTGTATGCCTTATTGCCTTGGAACAGAAATGATGCAGAGAATTAAAGAGTCTGGCATTAAAACAAAGATTATTGTGCTAAGTGGGTATGATGAATTTGAATATGTTCGCTCAGCTCTTGATGCCGGAGCAGTAAATTACTTGCTTAAGCCGGTTAAATTTGAGGAGCTTAATACTATACTCGAAAAAATTAAAAAAGAATACCAACTGGAAGAGGCAGAAAATGAAAAAAAATATAAGGCTTTCGCCGCACTGTATGATACTTTTATAATAAAACTGACAAAGGGCATAATCAGAAGTAGGCAGGAGATTTTTAATCAGGCCGAAGAGCTTAATTTAGATTTTCCGACACAGAACTATTCTGTATTTATTATTGAATTAGATAATTTAGAAAAACTCAAAAAAGAATCAGACAGCAAAGAAATTGAAGAAATTATACAGCTAGTAAAGATGCAGTCTCTGGGTGCAGCATTATGCTACGGTGAAGCTTATATTGCAGTAGATGAAAACGAGCAAATACTGCTTGTTTTTGGTTCTAGAAATCTTACGGTTGATCTTATTAAAAATATAGCCGTTGAAATAAAATACGAGATCAACCAGATTAGCATGTGTACATGTACTGTATCCGTTGGAGATGTTGTCAATAGTATAGAAGATATAGCTGATTCCTATAAAAGTGCATTAATGACCTCTGAGACTAAATTTATGCTTGGGGGTAACAGAATATTATTCTCAAGTGAATACGATTCCTCAAAAAAACACAAAAGACATTCTTTCATAAGTCGGGCAGAGAAAAATGAAGACCGACTATTAGTGCTGTTTAAAAGCGGCAGTACCGATGAAGTATTTGAAATAATAGATGAAGTGTTTAAATCAGTCTTTGATAAGGATACGGCTCGAAAAGAATATTATGCTTTTCTGAAAATAATTGAGAGATTTACTGTATGGAATGGATTTGAAATCGCAAGCATAGTTGACGATAATTTCTTTAACACATATATGCTCAGAAAAGAGTCTCTTCAGGACATGGTGGGTGACCTAAAAGCGATATATACGCTGGCTTTTGATTATATAAGACAAGCGCCTGTAAAAAGCAGCAGCTTAATGGTTCAGGAAGTAATTAATTATGTACAGAAGAATTATAATAAGAATGTATCGCTGGAGGAGATAGGAAAAACAATACATGTTCACCCGGCATACCTGAGTTCTGTATTTAAAAAAGAGACAGGTAAAAACTTTGTAAAATATCTTATGTGGTACAGGATGGAGATAGCAAAAGAGCTATTAAAGGATATGTCTCTAAAAACCTATGCAATATCCGAAATGGTAGGTTATTATAGTTCAACTAATTTTACTGCGGTGTTCAAGGAAATAGTGGGTACAACTCCTAAGGAATACAGAAATAGTATTGTTATGCGGACTAAAATGGAGAACTGAAACAATGCGTAATATGAAGGACAGGTTGAAAATTATAATTGGCAATGGAAGTATAAAAGATACTTTAATATTTTACATATTTGTTATAGTGCTTGTAAACATAATAGTTACAGGTGCTTTTTCGTATTATATATTTTCAAATGACATTATCGACCGCATTTACGAATCTGAAAATCAAGCCCTTAAGCAGTCAGTCCGCAATATGGACTTTGTATTGCAGGGCATCGAAAATGCTTTAAGACAGAGCTTTGATGGCAAAAGTATAGACATTAAAGTTGAGCAGATATTAAGCGGAGATTTTCGTTCGAAATTACAAGGATATAAGGAATTAACAGCGGACCTGAGAAAGTTCTGCAGGATAAAAGAAGAAGTAGATTCAATATTTTTGATTAAAGGGACTGAAATAGTAGCATCCAGTGAACAGACAGATTACAGCAATGTGTTTGATGCAAAGGCAATCATAGCCGACTTGATTGAACAGTCCCAAGGCTCATTGTGGACTAATATTCCCAAAAGGGATCTTGCTACAGGCAGTGAAGATAGAATATGCTTTGCTGGACAGCTACAGGATTCTGATAACTATATTGTTCTGTTTCTGAAATCTGAATTATTCCAGCCATTATTTAAGCAAAATCAAAGCAATGACATAAGCTTTATAATTTTTGACAGTAACAATGAAAAATTAAATATCTTAAATTCGGTTAGCACATCATATTTAAGCAAATATACCGCGATTGACAACAGTAAAAACAGTACTGTTAAAATAAATGGAACTAAATATATGGTTACGATGGTGGCGTCTGACTATACAGGCTGGCATTTTTACTATCAGAAACCATACAATTTATTAGTACCTGATATAACAAAACTGGGTAAACTGATAGTTATAGTCAGTGTTATCTGTATATTTATATTCATAACCATAGGAAGTGCTTTAAGCGCACTGCTATCCCGAAAAGTAGATATCTTAAAGACAAAAGTCAATAATTATCTGAATTCAAATGATATGAATCAATACGCAGATCGAAAGCGGCCACAGAGAATGAATATACTATCTAAATTCAACTTTAATACTAAGCTGTTTATTATACTGATAATTGTTGTAATCATTCCTATAGGTGTTATTGAGATTTTTTCGTACCAGGAATATAAAAAAATAGCTGTGCAAAAGCTGGAAGAGCAGTGTTTCAACATAGCAGAGCAACGTCAGAACAGGCTGGAGAAGTATCTTTTGGATACCAGAAATAGCCTGAATTATTTCTACCATGAGGAAAATATCAGAGAAATGTTTGATGTAGATAATAAAAATCTTACTACTTTTTCAAAGAATGCAGCTGCTTTTATTTATGCGCAAAATGAGAAAATGCTATATATGGAGCTATATGATAAAAATAGAAGTCTTTTGTATTCCTCAAGATTAGGAAAGGCATCTAAAAGTCCGGATGACAAATTTGTGATACTTGATTCTTATGGTAATGATAAGGCTGTCTATTTTATCACCGAAAAAAATAGCAGCAGTCAGTACTGTATTCCGCTTGGCAAAAGAATAAGCGATATTAATGGCTTTGAAATGCTGGGATATGTCTTTGTATATCTGGATGAGTCCGGAATCAGTAATATATGCTTCGATACAGTCCAGGACACATCGTTTGCATACATAACTGATTTAAATGGAACTATACTAGTACACCCAAATAAAAACATGATAGGTAAAAATGAAGCCCTTTTAAATTCAGACCAATCTTTAGTAGGTATCGAAAACAGGTCAAATTTTAAATCCTCTATGGACAATATTGTAATAGAACATAAGCTGAATGAAAATTGGAAAGTAAACAATATATTCTCTACCAAATCCATTTCAGATTCTCTTAACACTATTATTGGCTATATATTACAGCTGACATTAATCAATATATTTGTTTTGGTAATAATTATTTTTTACATGACTACAAAAACAAGCAGGCCAATAAAGCAGCTGTCAAGGCAGACAGAAGAATATCTAAGAACCATAGGAACGACACCTGAAAAAAAATATCACTGCAATGACGAGATTGAGAAGTTGACCCTGAGTTTTGATGATATGATGGAACGTATAGACGTATTGATACATGAGGTTTATGAGGAAAAAATAAAATCAACTGAGGCAGAGCTTAAAAAGAAGGAAACGGAATACTCACTGCTTCAGTCACAAATAAATCCGCACTTTCTATATAACACATTGAATTTACTACGCTGGAAAGCAATGATGCTAACGGGATCAGAGAACGACGTAACAGATATAATATGTACTTTATCTGATTTTTTCAGACTCAGTCTAAGCAAAGGTGAGAATTTGGTGTCTCTAGGGGCTGAACTGGACCATGCAAGAAAATACATGGATATTATGAAATTTAGATGTGATAACTTAACTACCAACTTTCAAGTGTGTGAAGATATTCAGAATTATAAGGTTCCTAAGATAATACTCCAGCCCATTTTGGAGAATGCAATTAACCACGGGATTTTAAGGGTTAAAAGGTCTGGAGTGATAAACATAGCAGCACGTGCCCAAGATGATATGGTTATTATTGATATTTCAGATAATGGAGTAGGGATGGAGCCTCAAAAGCTTCTGGTTCTACGGGAAGTAGTAGCCAGCATGGAAAAAGGGAATACCAAAGGGTTCGGACTCAGAAATGTAAATCAGAGGATAAAATACTGCTTCAGCAGCCAATACGGAATAACTATAGACAGCATAGAAAATGAAGGCACTACCGTTACTGTAACCATTCCGCAAAAGCTTCTTTAAGAAAAGATAGTTTTTTGATTTGTAGATTTTGTTCTTTTTGACAAGCATAGACATAGTGTAGTATACTAGTCCTATGGGTAAAATTCATAATTACGCAGATATCGAACGCACTCTATAACTCATAGTGCGTTTTAGTTGTTTTATGAGTTAATAGTAAAATGTAAAATATTTCCCTTAAAACCGGGGTACATATGAAATTACTGAGATAAATATTATTTTGCGTTATTAAATGTGGAGGTTACTATGTATAACGTAGGAGATAAAATTGTATATCCTATGCATGGTGCTGGTGTAATTGAGTCCATCGAGGAAAAAGAAATACTCGGGAAGAGAAGCAGTTATTATGTTATGAAGATTCCAATTGGAGACTTAAAGGTTATGATACCTACAAATAATTGCGATGACATAGGAATTCGTGATGTCATTAGTATTTCTGACGCTGATAGGGTATTCAGATCTCTGGGAAATTCACAGCATGATATCTCATCCAATTGGAATAAGCGTTATAGGGAAAACATGGTTAAAATAAAAAGCGGGGATATTTTTGAAGTAGCTGATGTGGTTAGATCTCTTATGCAGAGGGAAAAAGATAGAGGGCTTTCGACAGGTGAAAGAAAAATGTTAAATAGCGCTAAACAGATATT
The DNA here is from genome assembly GCA_964415835.1 of uncultured Clostridium sp. Classification (GTDB taxonomy): domain Bacteria; phylum Bacillota; class Clostridia; order Acetivibrionales; family DSM-1351; genus Ruminiclostridium. The sequence goes on from CAYQCA010000059.1 coordinate 12,764, forward strand.
GATAAGCGAATTAGTTCTTGCAAAAGGATTAAATCAGCACGAGGTAGAGGATAAGATACATGAATATCTTTATGGCTGAAAAATAACCTTTTGAAGGAGATGCAATGTGTTAAACAGAATTATAAAAATTTCCTTTTCTATTCTAGGTGCAGTTACCGGATTTACAATTTTAAATACAATTTTTTTAAATTATGATTTCAATTTAAGTGAGAATTTGCGAATTGTTGTTTTTGTAATATTTTCATCTGTTTTTTGTGCGCTGTTTTACTATATGGCTGCAAAAATTATATTAGTTGTTGGGACCGTCACTGATAAGTTGGAAACCGGAATTCAGAATATTACACTATCTGAAATTTTTCTTGGTGCTATTGGTCTTATAATTGGTCTGATTGTAGCTAACCTGATAAGTATCCCGATAATAAAAATTCAAATTATAGGGGTAACTTTTGCGGTTATTATAAATGTTGTATTTGGATTTGCAGGTGTAGCTATTGCACTGAGGAAAAAGAACGAGGGCTTACTGGATATTTTTAAAGATCCGAAAATGGTCCATGGTAAGGATTCTGGATTACATGGACCTAAAATTGTTGACACAAGTACGATAATAGACGGAAGAATACTTGATATATGCTCAACCGGTTTTTTAGAAGGTGAGCTCATTGTACCCAGCTATATCCTTGAAGAACTAAGGCATATTGCAGATTCCACCGACAGCCTTAGAAGAGCAAGAGGCAGAAGAGGCCTGGATATACTGAATTTGCTTCAAAAGGATAGTAAATATGTTGTAAGAATTGAAGAATACAATTATCCTGATATTCAAGAGGTTGATGAAAAACTTCTTAAAACAGCCCAAAAACTAAAATGCAAGCTTATAACTACTGACTATAACCTTAGTAAAGTAGCAAGTCTTAAAGGCATTCACGTACTGAACATTAATGAACTTGCCAATGCGGTAAAGCCAATAGCTCTTCCCGGAGAGGAAATGAATGTTCAGGTTGTAAAAGATGGCAAGGAGAGTGGACAGGGTGTTGGATTTCTTGACGATGGAACAATGATTGTGATTGAGGGCGGTAAAAAGTACCTGGGTGAGACAATTCAAGTTATGGTGACAAGCGTACTTCAGACTTCTGCCGGAAGAATGGTTTTTGCAAAACCTAAATAAGTTTGTGGGTCAATAATGGAGGATGACATAATTTGAATAGTGACAGCAATAGAAATAATATAAACGTAACTGCAATTATAACTGCCGCAGGTAAAGGCATAAGAATGAATTCAGAAATCAACAAACAGTATATTGAAATAGCAGGAGTGCCTGTTTTAGCCAGAACAATTGAGGTGTTTCAGAAGTGTACGCTGGTCAACAGTATTATTGTAGTGGTTAACGAAGAAGATATTAATTTTTGCAGGCATGAAATAGTGGACAAATACAATTATACAAAAGTTAGATCACTGGTCAGTGGCGGTGCCGAACGGCAAAACTCGGTATATAAGGGTCTTTGTGCCGTAAACGTGCGTGCGTACGGAAATTGTGAAATAGTCTTGATTCATGACGGAGCGAGACCTTTTGTAACTAAAAAAAATATCGTTGACTGTATCGAAGCAGTAAAAAGTTTTGGCGCTTGTGGAATTGGTGTGAAATCAAAGGATACAATCAAAATTTCAGATAATGATGGTTTTGTTGCAGCAACCCCTGACAGGAAAAACCTTTGGAGTATTCAAACACCACAAGGATTTACATATGACATTATTATGAATGCACACAAAGCAGCAATAGAGAATAATTTCACCGGTACTGATGACATGGTTCTGGTTGAAAAGCAGGGAATCCCTGTAAAGCTTGTAGAGGGTAGCTATCAGAATATTAAGATAACTACCCAGGAGGATCTTATTATTGGTGAAGCAATAGTGAATAGCCAGGTGTAGTTAATCGGTTTACTATTATAAATTAAAAGCACGACTCAAAAATTTTTGGGTCGTGCTTCATTATTCTAGACTTCTGTACTCCTTAATTCTGTATTCTGCCTTTATAGTACTGTAACAATACAAAATGCCTGAATCCCTTTGCCCTGGCCAAATGCAGTTAATCCTTCACCTGTAGTCGCGGTTATGCCTACACTGTTTTCGGGAATACTGAGAAGATCTGAAATTACTCTCCTCATTTCGGGTATTTTAGGCGTAATTTTTGGATAAGCACATTCGATGGAGATGGAAACATGAACTACTTTCATATCTATAAGATATTTCAGAGCTTCCTTTACATACTCACTGCTATCTGTAATACCTCTTTCCAAGCACATTTCATCGCTAATTTTACCAAGAATATTTACACATGTTACGCCGGATATGGCATTTGTAAGTGCGTGAAGTACAACATCAGCATCACTGTTCCCATCTAACGGGGTTACTCCGTCAAAGACAACACCGCCCAATACAAATTTTTTATACGAATTTTCTAAATCAAATTTATGGCTATCCTGTCCTATTCCAACCTTCATTCGCTAATCTTCCTTTCGACAATGTACACAATCATTATATTATAGAGACTGTCAACACTGCAAGTGGTATTGACATACAGCAATACCTGTATTATATAATATTAGTTGGAACTTTTTTAGACAATAATATATATGAAAATATAGCTTTTGGAGGTAACGATGTCGAAGGATAAAAAATTAGTTGAAGAAATAACATCGATGAATGATGACTTTGCACAATGGTACACGGACGTAATCAAAAAATCTGAATTGGTCGATTACGCAAGTGTTAGAGGGTGCATGATCATAAAGCCATACGGATACGCAATTTGGGAGAATATTCAAAAGGCGTTGGATAGCAGATTCAAAGCTACCGGACATGAAAATGTTTATATGCCTATGTTTATTCCCGAAAGCTTATTAACAAAAGAAAAAGAACATGTTGAAGGTTTTGCACCTGAAGTTGCATGGGTAACACATGGCGGAGAAGAAAAACTTACAGAGAGGTTATGTGTAAGACCTACCTCGGAAACACTTTTTTGTGAACACTATTCCAATCTTATTCATTCATACAGAGATTTGCCAAAGCTATATAATCAATGGTGTTCGGTAGTTAGATGGGAAAAGACTACAAGGCCATTTTTGAGAACTTTGGAATTCCTTTGGCAGGAGGGACATACTGCCCATGCTACTGCTGAAGAGGCCCAGGAAGAAACTATTAAAATGCTGAATGTTTATGCCGATGTTTGTGAAAACGTTTTGGCAATTCCTGTAATCAAGGGCAGAAAGACAGACAAGGAAAAGTTTGCAGGTGCAAAAGCCACCTATACAATAGAGAGCTTAATGCATGACGGTAAAGCCTTGCAGTCAGGAACCTCACATAATTTCGGAGATGGATTTGCAAGAGCCTTTGATATTCAATATACCGATAAGAATAATCAACTCCAATATGTACACCAGACCTCCTGGGGAGTTACAACCCGTTTGATAGGTGCTCTTATTATGGTACATGGTGATGACAGCGGATTGGTATTACCACCTGCCGTTGCTCCTACACAAGTAGTTATTATTCCTGTATCTCAGCATAAGGAAGGCGTTCTGGAGAAGGCTAACGAGATTTTGAACAATCTCTCTCATAATTTCAGGGCAAAAATTGACGACAGTGATAAGATGCCGGGTTGGAAATTTAGCGAATATGAAATGAAAGGTGTTCCTATTCGACTTGAAATCGGACCAAAGGATATTGAGAAGAATCAGGTTGTGTTAGTAAGAAGGGACACCAGAGAGAAGATATTCACATCAATTGATACATTGGAAGAAACTATTGAAAATCTATTACAGGATATTCAGAAGTCTTTACTGGAAAAAGCAAGAGAGTTAAGAGACAAGAAAACCTATGTGGCAACTGCTCTTGATGAATTTGAGCAGATACTAAACAACACACCGGGCTTTATCAAAGGAATGTGGTGTGGTGAAAAAGAATGTGAAGACCTGGTAAAGGAAAAAACCGGAGCAACTGCAAGATGTATGCCTTTTGAACAGGAACATATATCAGACACTTGTTTGTGCTGCGGAAAACCTGCCAAAACTATGGTGTATTGGGGAAAAGCATATTAATTTGATGCAGAAATAAAAGTTAATATAAAAAAGTGAATGAGGGTCGGCTGATGCCGATTCTCATTTTTTTCTTAAAAAAGTAAATAAAAATACAAATGTTGTCAATACTATAAGTAAATGGTTAATTGCCCGGTTTTATGGGCATAAATCACAGTTGTTTTTGGAGGGGAGGATTATATGAAGAAAACAAAAATAATGTCTGGCGTATTGATATTTTTAGTACTTATATTTACTGTATTGCCTATTGGGACAGCACAATTCAAGGTTGATGCCTCACAAACATATCAAAGGGTTGATTCAAATTCAGGAACAGTAAATGCCGATGGGGTAAATTTACGTACTGGTCCGGCAACTACCTTCACAAGCCTGGTTAAGCTAAAAAAAGGTCAGAAGGTAACAGTTATGGGGAAAATAGGTGATTGGTATACTGTATATGTCAGTTCTAACGGTAATGTAGGTGCCATATATTCAAAATACCTGAAACTTGATGCTGTAAAAACTACTGCGGTAAAGGCAACAAGCACTAAACCAACTACAGAAACAAAGCAGGAAGAGCAGCCGGTTGCAGTGAAAGTTGATGTCTCGAAAGATGAGCAGGCAATGCTGGATATGATTAATTCGGCCAGAAAGGAAAAGGGTCTGAAAGCACTGGAGTTTGATGCCGGGTTGGTAAAAATAGCAAGGCTAAAGGTGGCTGATATGAAAGAGAATAACTATTTCAGTCATACATCATCCTATTATGGAACTCCTTTTGATATGATGAAAAAGTATGGAGTCAAGTTTAGTCTTGCAGGAGAGAACATTGCAGGTAATCAGAGTATTGAAAAAGCTGTAAAGGCATGGCTTGAAGAAAATGGAAATAATGTTTTTAATAGCAAGTTTACTCATACCGGAATTGGTATTACTGATAGTCCCACATACGGGAAGCTGTTTGTGGAAATGTTCATCAAGAAATAGTTTACTCACTCAACACATTTAAAAAGGACCTGCTAGAGCATATACTGTCTCAAAAGATTGACCCGGTATATGCTCTAATATATTTTTCGAAATGCAATTAATCACTAAAAATTTCTTGAGAACATTTATACTTTCTGATTTCTTACCACCTGTTCTATATCAAACGGCGGTTTTATTTCGATTACTTTATTCTTTA
>CAYQCA010000060.1:0-17767 GCA_964415835.1 uncultured Clostridium sp.
ATAAAATAAATAGAGTGAGAAATTTATAGAAATTATTAAATAATTGCAAGTAACTCAAAAAGCTATGTCATTTATATGGTAAAATATGTGATAGATAAAAATATTAAAGGTAATAAATATTGTTATAAAATCCTCAACAGGTTATAATATTTTACATATAAATTGAAGTCTATTTAAATAAAACTGCAATTGAAAGGTGAGATATGAGTAAATTGGAACTGATTGCCACATCGGCATTTGGCATAGAAGCGATAACATCAAGGGAGCTTAAAAAACTGGGCTATCTGGAGCAGAAAGTTGAGAATGGAAAGGTCACATTCCAGGGAGATGAGTCTGCAATATGCAGGTCCAACCTTTGGCTTCGAACAGCCGATAGAGTGCTTTTGAAAATGGGGGAATTTAAGGCATTAAGCTTTGAGGAACTTTTTGAACAAACCAAAGCTCTGCCATGGGATGAAATAATTCCTTCAAATGCAGAATTCCCTGTCGAAGGAAAATCAATTGATTCCAAGCTTTTTAGTGTTCCGGATTGTCAGGCTATAGTTAAAAAAGCGGTTGTAGAAAAATTGAAGCAACGATATAAATGCGAATGGTTTGAGGAAAATGGGCCTCGGTACAGAATAGAAGTAGCCCTTTTAAAAGATATTGTTACCTTAACAATTGATACAAGCGGGGCTGGTCTTCATAAGAGAGGATACAGAAAGCTTGTTGGTGGCGCACCTTTGAAGGAAACGTTAGCTTGTGCAATGATCTTAGTAAGCCATTGGAATAAGGAAAGGGTTCTTTTAGACCCCTTTTGTGGAAGTGGTACTATCCCCATTGAAGCAGCACTTATAGGAAAAAACATTGCACCTGGGTTGGGCCGGGAATTTGATTCTGAAAAGTGGCCTATCATACCACAGAACCTCTGGGATGATTCTCGAGATGAAGCTTATGACCTGATGGTTGAAGACAGGGAACTTAGAATTCATGGCTCCGATATTGATGATGAGGCAATGAGCCTGGCTCGCTATCATGCCAAAAAAGCCGGTGTTGAGGATGCAATACATTTTCAACGGCTTCCTGTAGCTGAAATCAGTTCAAGGTATAAATACGGGATAATAATTTGTAATCCTCCATATGGTGAAAGATTGGGTGAGCAGGAATACGTAGAAAATCTATATAGAGAAATGGGAACAGTATTTAAGAAGTTGGATTCCTGGTCATATTATGTTATTACTTCAAATATGGAGTTTGAGAAATTATTTGGGAGAAAAGCAGATAAAAAAAGAAAGCTATATAATGGAAGATTACTTTGTAACTATTATCAGTACTTTGGGCCCCCGCCTCCAAAGATTGATGTCTGATAGCGGAGTTTTCCATATAATAGGCGAAATGTTTGCTAAAATATCTCATTTATAATAACATTAAAGGGTAGTATTTGTAGAATGGTCAAACGATAAAAGGTATCAAATAATTCTGTAATATGGTAGGTGATTGTAAGTGCTTTTAAACGTTAAACGTTCCGATGTTTCCGGAACGGTAAATATTCCAGGTTCCAAATCCCATACAATCAGATCGGTTTTCTTTGCAGCGTTGGCTGAGGGAGAGAGTTTTATTAAAAATCCTCTTTTATCAAGCGATGCAATTTCATCAATCGACGTTTGTAGTGCTTTTGGAGCAGAATACAATTTTGAAGATGGTGCCTATAGGGTGAAGGGTGCTGGCTTAAATTTTCAGGTTCCTGAAAACATTATTGATGTAGGAAATTCAGGAACAAGCTTGAGGCTTGGGTTAATGGCAGCCGGATTAGTTGATGGATATTCGGTATTTACCGGTGATTATCAAATAAGAAGAAGACAGGTAGGTCCATTGGTTGAGGCTATAAACAATCTGGGTGGAAAAGCTTTTACCACGAGAGAGAACGGCTCGGCCCCTGTTGTGGTTAAAGGAAGGGCCGTCGGCGGATTTACAAAAATAGATTCAGTTACATCACAATATTTATCTTCACTTCTTATAAGTGTTCCTTTACTTGAAAAAGATACTCACATAGAAGTAACCCGGCTTAATGAAGTACCATATGTTGAAATTACACTATGGTGGCTAAATAAATTTGGTATTAAATATTCTCAAAATGGGATGAAAGAATTTTTTATACCGGGGCAACAGAGGTATTTACCCTTTGAGTGTACAATTCCCGGAGATTTTTCTTCAGCTACATTTTTTATGGTAAATGCGGCCGTATCCGGACAGGAGCTGGAACTAACAAACCTTGATATGTCGGATCCCCAAGGTGATAAGATGGTATTGTCCATACTTGAGGATATGGGTGCAAAAGTTACATATGGCGAAAACAGTATAAAAATCAAGGGCGAAAATTTGCTTGGAAAGACAATCGATATGAACTCTATTCCTGATGCTTTGCCGGCTATGGCTGTTGCTGCGTGCTTTGCAAAAGGGGAGACCCGACTGGTAAATGTACCGCAGGCAAGACTCAAAGAAACAGATAGAATAAGTGTTATGTGCCAGGAATTGTTGAAAATGGGTGCTGACATTAAGGAATTGCCAGATGGCTTGATTATAAGAGAAAGTGAACTTAAAGGGACTTTTGTCAATGGACACGATGATCATAGAGTGGTAATGTCTTTGGCTATAGCCGGTTTAAATTGCTCTGGTGAAACTATAATTTCGACTGCTGAAGCAATGAAGGTGACTTTTCCAGAATTCGTTAACTGCATCAGAAGCTGTGGCGGAAAAATTGAGCTAATTGAAAATTAAGGAGGCATATTTATGATTGGAAATACATTTGGAAGATTATTCAGAGTAACAACTTGCGGAGAATCATATTCCGGAGCTTTTAGAAAAAATTCTGCCATACCCTCGGAACTTTGGGGAGGATTAGCTGTAATAATTGATGGAGTCCCTGCTGGATTAAAGATTACATCAGAAATAATTCAGGATGAATTGAATAAAAGAAAGCCGGGCCTGTCAAAGTTGGCAACCCCAAGGTCGGAGACGGACAAAGTTTATATATTTTCCGGAGTTATGCAGGATGACAGAACAACTGGTGCACCGGTTGGGATGATCATACCAAGCAGTGATATAGGAGATGTGCATATTGAACAGCATCGAGGTAATAAGGATTTGTTAAGACCCGGCCAGGCTGCTTATACTTACTATAAAAAATATGGTGAGCATGCGGATTATTTGGGCGCAGGAAGAGCCTCGGCGCGTGAAACTGCTGCAAGAGTTGCAGGTGGAGCAGTTGCTAAAATAATTCTTGATAATATGGGAATTGACGTTATTGCTTTTACAGTAGAATCACATGGGATTAAGGCTGGTCCTTTTACCTATGATATGGCCAAGCAGAACTACAGGGCAAATGAAATAAACTGTCCGGATAATGAAATAGCAAAAATTATGATTGAGGACTTACTTAGCGTAAAAAAAGAAGGGGATTCTTGTGGGGGAGTCATTGAAATAATCGCAAAAGGTGTTCCTGCCGGGCTTGGAGAACCGGTATTTGATAAGCTCAGTGCAACAATAGCTCATGGGCTTATGTCCATAGGCGGAGTAAAAGGAATCGAAATTGGTGAAGGTTTTGGAGTTGCATCTAAAAAAGGCTCGGAATGTAATGACACACCTTATTATGATGAAGAAACAGGACGCATTAGATTCAGGACAAACAGAGCGGGTGGTATATTGGGAGGGATCTCAAACGGTGAAGAAATAAGAATAAGAGTTGCTGTTAAACCTACTCCTACGATTCTTAAAGATCAACTGACTGTTAATGTATCAACACATGAGCCTATCGTTCACAAATTTGCATCCAGAAGTGATCCTTCACTGTTGCCCAGGATATATTCAATTTGTGAGTCCATGGTCAGAATGGCACTGGTAGACAGTATTCTGATGTCTTCAGGCATGAGAAGTATAACTGAAATAGATTCAAGGTGGGATCAGCTATGACGAATAGTGCCTGTACAAATAATATTGTTTTGATTGGAATGCCTGGCTCTGGTAAGACAACAATAGGCAAACTGCTTGCAGCTAAATTAAACTATGAGTTTATAGACACTGATGAATTAATAGCTAATAAAACAGGAAAAACCCCCAGGCAAATTGTAGAAGACAATGGGCTTGAGGAGTTTATGAAAATTCAAGATCAAGTTGTATTCTCCATTAATCAAAGAAACAGTATAATATCTACCGGGGGAGGTATTGTTCATAGTGAGCTGGCAATGAACCATTTAAAGTCTATCGGTTTAGTTATATATTTAAATACAAATTATGATATAATAGAAAAAAGAATGGATAAATCAAGGAAGCTTGTCAGGACTGGTGGTTCTTTAGTTGATCTATATAATATTAGAGTTCCGTTATATAGTAAGTATTCAGATATTATATTGAATTGTGATGAGAGTAATCCTGATTTTTTATGCAATAATATTATTAAGACTATAGCCTCGGAATTTTAGAATAGGTTTTTAGGCTTTGAGTTGGAAAAGGGTTAAGCGAAATAAAATGAATAGAATTAAGATTTTAATTGTAGATGATAATTCATTAGCTGCAATGAAGCTTAGTGAAAGTCTCAGCCAAAATGAAGATTTTGTAATAGTAAATCATGCTAAAGACGGGGTGGAAGCAATTGATTTTATAAATAAATATAATCCGGATGTGGTTCTACTTGATATTATTATGCCTAAGTTGGATGGCTTTGAAGTATTGGAACGTTTCAAGAATGTATCTGAAGTTAATAGACCTGTATTTATAGTTTTTTCTGCCATTAGTCAGGATAGTTACATTACAAGAGTTATGAACCTTGGGGCTAACTACTATATAATAAAACCATTTGATGAAAATGTTATTGCCACAAGAATAAGGCAGTGGTATTATGACACAAAAAATGACCGCTTCAGGGAAACAGAATATCAAATGCTGAAGAATGTTGGCTCAACTAAGTCAAAACAGGATGATGAACTTAAAATGTTAGCAACCAAGTTCATGCGGGAATTTGGATTAAAAGCCAACATGACAGGATATTTTTACATAAGGGATATTATAATTGAAGCTTTTGATTATTATTGTAAATACAGTGTATTGCCAAAAGGTATTTATAAAAAAATAGCAACCAGCAATAAGGTCACAGTTCAAAAAGTTGAAAGAGCTATTCGTAATTGTATTGAAAAGAGAATTGCGGATGAGGATAACCGATTGACGAATTCTCAGGTAATTTGTAAATTAATAGATGAAATAAGGATAAATTGCTAAATATTGAATAATGTAATAAATACAAAAAGCCCTGATTAAATCAGGGCTTTTATGTAACTATTAAGCATTAACGTTATCTTTCAAACCTTTTCCAGCCTTGAATACTGGAGCCTTTGATGCAGGGATAGTAATTTCTTTCTTAGTTTGTGGATTTCTGCCTTTTCTAGCAGCTCTTTCTCTTACTTCGAAAGTTCCAAAACCAACTAAAGTAACTTTGTCCCCAGCCTTCAAAGTATCTTCAACTGAAGAAATAAATGCATTCAAAGCAGCTTCACTATTCTTTTTGTTCAAGCCTGATTTTGATGCAATTGAGTTGATTAAATCTGACTTATTCATAATACAACCTCCTAAAAATGGAATTCGACATTATTTTATAATGAAAATGTGCGAAAGTCAAGCTTTTCAAGGGAAAATAGTTAATTTGTACTAGAAATAACGTGAATTTTTTTTACATTATCTGTATTAATTAGGCACAACATGTATCTCAACGTTATTTAACTGAGACTTAAGGGCAGTATAAAAATAATTTTCTTTGTGGTCACCCTTTGAATCTCCCATTACCAGTAAGCTGATATTATTCTCTTTAGCAAATTCGACAATTGTATCAACAATACTGTCTGACCTTAAGACTGTAAGATTAGCTCCTACTGATTTTGCAATCCCAAAAAGATATTCGAGAGCTTCACCCTCTTTTTCGTTATCAAGAAAGCTCCAATTATTTTTGGCAACATGTATGATAAAAAATGAATCCTCACCTTTTGAAAATTCCAATGCTTTTTTTATAAGTCTTTCACAGGTTTTTTGTTGAGTAACGCAAACCAAAATATTAGTACTAAGTGACTTCAATTAATAACCTCCCTATTTATTAACCCAAATAATAAGTTCTAAATACATTATACTAAAATAATATTGCTTTGTCTTTTAATCATAAATAATAAATATTGATAAATTTTGAATAAAGTATTAACAGTTTTGGTTGTTTTAATTAATCACTTGTATGTATAATTAAAAGGAGTAGAAATGAGATATGAAGAGATGGAGATGATAAAATGCGGGAAATTGACGTAAAAACAATTGTAGAAGCCGTTAGTAATATGTGCATTAATGCCAATTATTACTTGAACGCGGACATAAAACAAGCAATAGAAGATGGTCTCAAAATCGAAGAATCTCCAATTGGTGCTGAGATTCTTGAAAAGCTGATAAGAAATGCAGAACTGGCTGCTGATAAAAAAATGGCGATCTGCCAGGATACCGGAATGACTGTAGTTTTTGTTACAATAGGGCAGGATGTCCACATTATCGGTGGTGGGCTAAATGATGCAATTAATGAAGGCGTAAGGAAAGGCTATAACGAAGGATATTTGAGAAAATCCGTAGTAAGAGACCCTATAGAGAGAGTTAATACAGGTGATAATACACCAGCAGTAATTCACTATGATATCGTTCCCGGAGACTCCTTAAAAATCGAGGTAGCTCCAAAGGGCTTTGGAAGTGAAAACATGAGTGCATTAAAGATGCTTAAGCCTTCTGACGGTATTGAAGGCGTTAAGAGCTTTATACTTGATACAGTAGATAAAGCAGGCCCAAATCCGTGCCCGCCAATTGTAGTAGGGGTAGGAATCGGAGGTACAATGGAAAAAGCATCACTTCTGGCTAAAAGGGCGTTATTTAGAACTATAAATACAAGAAGCAATGTTGAATATGTTAAGAACTTGGAAATTGAAATGCTGCAAAAAATAAATAAATTAGGAATAGGTCCGTCTGGATTAGGTGGGACAACTACAGCTTTAGCCGTAAACATTGAGACATATCCTACACATATTGCAGGTTTACCTGTAGCTGTAAATATCAGCTGTCATGTAACCCGGCATGCAGAAGTAACTTTATAGAGATAATTTGATTGCGTGCTAATGCAGGCAGAAGGAGGTTAATAATGCATTATACAATAACAGCTCCATTTAATAGAGATCTGGCAAAAACATTAAAAGCCGGGGATACGGTTTCATTAAGTGGAATAATATATACCGCAAGGGATGCGGCTCATAAGAAAATGATAGAACTGCTGAATCAGGGTAAGGAATTACCGTTTGAAATCCAAAATCAGACTATATATTATGTTGGGCCATGTCCTGCTAAAGAAGGGCAGGTTATTGGCTCAGCAGGACCTACCACCAGTTACAGAATGGATGCGTATGCACCCACACTAATTGAGCTGGGGCAGACAGGAATGATCGGAAAGGGCCTGAGAGGGCAAAATGTTATAAACGCCATGAAAGAGTTTGGTGCAGTATATTTTGGTGCCATAGGTGGTGCTGGGGCACTCATGGCGGAGTGCATCAAAAGTCAGGAAATAATTGCGTTCCCGGAATTGGGTGCAGAAGCACTTAGACGACTCATAGTTGAAGATATGCCGCTAACAGTTATTATTGACAGTGAAGGGAATAACCTCTATGATACAGGCAAAGCTAAATACAGAAAAATTTAAAGTATATTTTTGAAAACCATTAGTGTATAATATTGTGTATAGTAAAAAATAATCAAAAATCCGAAGGAGGTTTATTACAATGCCGAAAGTAACAAAAGATATGATTATATCAGATGTATTAAATATGGATAGAGGAACTGTGCCGATATTTCTTGAAAGCGGAATGCATTGTCTGGGATGCCCGTCATCTTCAGGAGAGAGCATTGAAGATGCTTGTGCAATTCATGGTATAGATGCTGATGAATTGATAGCGAACCTGAATAAGTATTTGGAATCTAAATAATAATTAGGCTGTCTAAACCGTATAAATAAATACATGTCTAAAGAGGTTGATGCAATATGAAAAAATTAATTTTGCAAACAACCTCTTTTTTGTTTTTCGAGTTTTTGTTGAATAATAATATTCACTAAGTTATAATTTAAAGGTAAATTGGATTATATCAAAAATATGAAATTTTAAATATTGTGAACTTGCATTTTAATAAACAGGAGGAATATATAATGGCTGTAAGAGTAGTCGTAGGGACCCAATGGGGAGATGAAGGCAAGGGAAAGTACATTGATATGCTTGCAGAAAAGTCTGATATAATTGTGAGATTTTCAGGGGGAAATAATGCTGGACATACTATAGTTGCAAATGGGGCGAAATATGCATTACATCTAATTCCATCCGGAATATTGCATACAGATAAAATGTGTATTATCGGAAATGGAGTGGTAGTTGATCCTGCGGTTTTGCTTAAGGAAATGAAAGATTTAAATGAAAGAGGAGTTACTACAGACCATTTACTGATAAGCGATAGAGCACATTTGATAATGCCGTATCATGTATATTTGGATGAGCTTCAGGAGAATTTCAGATCTGACGGTAACAAGATTGGTACAACTAAAAGAGGAATAGGTCCTTGCTATGCTGATAAAATTGAACGTTCCGGTATCAGAATGTGTGATTTAATAGATGAAGAGGAATTTATCAAAAAAGTAAAAGCAAATTTGGAATTAAAAAATCTTGTAATTGAAAAAGTGTACGGTGGAAAGGTATTTAAAGCAGAAACCATTATTGATGAGTATTTGGGATATGCAAAGCAGTTAAAGAAATATATTACTGATACTACCAGCATTTTGGCAAATGCAATAGATGAAGGTAAGGATATATTATTTGAAGGTGCTCAGGCAAACTTCCTGGATATCGATTTTGGAACATATCCGTACGTTACATCCTCAAATCCTATTGCCGGTGGAGTTTGTACCGGAGGCGGGATAGGGCCTGTATATGTTACCGAGGTTTATGGTGTTCTCAAGGCATATACTTCAAGAGTTGGATCAGGGCCTTTCCCAACTGAGCAAAACAATGAAATAGGTGATACCATCAGAGAACTCGGATGGGAATACGGAACAACTACAGGTAGACCAAGAAGGTGCGGATGGCTTGATACCGTAATGATAAAATATGCAGCTAAGATAAATGGATTAACTTCATTAGCTATAAACCATGTAGATACTATTGGAAAGCTCAAAGAGATAAAACTCTGTGTGGGTTACAATAAAGGCGGTCAATTAATAAATACCTTCCCGGCAAGTTTAAAGGAACTGGCTAAGTGTGAGCCTGTTTATGAAACTTTTGAGCCTTGGAATGAAGATATCTCAGATTGCAGGAGCTTTGATGAATTGCCTCAGAATGCTAAAAAATATCTCAATAGAATAGAGGAGCTTGTTGGGGTTAAAATTGGATTGATTGGTGTAGGAAAAGACAGAGAACAAATAATAAAGAGAATTTAATGTATTTAAAATTCAAACAAAAATGGTGAGAATCTCACCATTTTTTATTTTTTTCAAGTATTTTCATAAAATGTGTTGACAAAATGCAATTTATTAAGTATTATTTATACCTGTGGTCAAAAAAACTACAAATGCTAGACCCATTAGCTCAGTTGGCAGAGCACTTGACTTTTAATCAAGGTGTCCGCAGTTCGAATCTGCGATGGGTCACCAAAAGCCTGATAATCAGATTGGTTATCAGGCTTTTTTGAGTTCAAAAAATAACAAAAGTTTATAACATAAAAAATATGGAACTTATTATGTTATTGTGCTAAAATGTAAATGATTCACTTTAATGGAAATAAGGGTGTATATCCTTTTTATTCGGGAGGGCTATTAATGACGCAACTTTACAGCAGCATCATTACCCAGTGTTTTACATATATAATTGTGGCTAATAACTTTGTAGTTGAGGTTGACCATTCATTTGAAAATTTAACCGGCTTTGCCAAAGAAGAAGTTTGTAACAAATCAGTTTTCACTGTCATAAACAAAATACTTAAAATAAGGGCTGATGTGGACACTCTTGAACTTAATCAGGATAAAAAGTCATATTATCTCTTTACAAAAGATAATGAAGTCAGAGAGGTTTATATTTACGTTGCTGATGGTGATGACTCAAATGTAAAAGTTTACAGATTTATAGAAAGACAAAATTCACAATTAGAGGACAAATTAATTTTTATAAATCATCAGTTTACTGAAAATATAAACTGTATTTCCATATTCAGCGTGCCTGATCTAATTCTTTTGAAAGCCAATGAAAGGTGTGTGGATCATTTTAATGCTCCATATAATAAGCTTGACAACAGTATAGGACGGTCGGTGTATGAAATTTTAAATGAGCAAGTTGCCGGGAGAGTAGAACAATTGCAAAGGGAACTTATTAGAACTCAAAAACCAGTCTATTTAAAAGAATATCCACTTCAAGAGTCTGATAAAAAAATAACTTACTGGAGCACAACTATTACACCAGTTTTTGATAAAGGTGAGCTAAAATACATGTTTATTTATAGTATTGATGAAACAGAACTTATAGCTAATAATAAACTGATCACTGACCAGAGAGAGAATTTATTAAAGTCGCAAATTGAGAAAAACAAACTCTTAGAGGATTTAGTCGTAATGAAGGATGAATTCCTTGCGACAATATCACATGAATTTAAAATTCCTCTAAACGTTATAAATTCGTCGATTCAGGCTTTAGACATGTTTTGTAAGGATGAATTATCAGCCAGGGCAAAAAAATATATAAAGTTTATAAAACAAAATACCTTCAGACAGCTTAGATTGGTTAATAATATATTGGATATATCAAGAATCCAAGCAGGCAAGATAAATATAAATAAAAAGAATTTAAACATTGTGTTTATTTCTGAGTCAATTGTTGAATCAGTTAGAGTTTATGCACAACAAAAAGATATCCAGATAAATTTTAAATCTGAATTAAAACAAAAGATTATCTCGCTTGATGAAGCAAAGTTTGAAAGGATATTACTAAATTTACTTTCTAATGCTATTAAATTTACTCCTGAAGGAAAAGAAATAACTGTTGAGGTTTCACAAAAACCGGGTTATGTTCAAATAAAGGTTAAAGATATGGGTATTGGCATTCCTGCTGATAAACAAAAGGTAATTTTTGATAGATTTGGACAGGTGGATAGCTCTCTAAGCCGTCAGGCTGAAGGAACAGGGATTGGATTATCGCTTGTCAAGGTATTAGTAAATGCTATGAATGGAAAGATTTACGTTAAAAGTATATTAGGAAAAGGAAGCAGTTTCGTTGTGTTGTTGCCTGATAATAAAGCAAAAGAACGAATAGCTGAAAGTACATTAATAGAACTAACGGACAATAGGCTTATACGTGCTATAGAGATAGAATTTTCAGATATTTATCTGAATTAAATGAGTGCTTACAAAAAAAGTTGAAAAATATTAAAAAAATTGCTTGACTTTTTAAGCATACCCCGTTAGAATATACTTTGTCGGTCGGCAAACAAGCTACCGAATTAAAGAATGGCCCATTGGTCAAGTGGTTAAGACACCGCCCTTTCACGGCGATAACAGGGGTTCGAGTCCCCTATGGGTCACCATTAATAATTTTTAAAATGGCCCGGTAGTTCAGTTGGTTAGAATGCCAGCCTGTCACGCTGGAGGTCGACGGTTCGAGCCCGTTCCGGGTCGCCATTTTTAAATTATTTACCTGTAATAAGTATTTGTACATTGGTTCAGATATCAATTACAGAAATTACGCTGGTGTAGCTCAGCAGGTAGAGCAGCTGACTTGTAATCAGCAGGTCGGGGGTTCGATTCCGTCCGCCAGCTCCATATGGAAGGGTTCCCGAGTGGCCAAAGGGGGCAGACTGTAAATCTGTTGTCAGTGACTTCGATGGTTCGAATCCATCTCCTTCCACCACAAAGCCTTGTGCATTCGCGATTACGCTGTGCGCAGGGTTTTTAATTTTGCATAAGAATAAAAAAGTTGGCATCAGCCAACTTTTTCATTAACTCTTCACTTGTCATTTCAATTAATATCTAAAGCTCCACCCGGGGAACCAGGTAAGAAAGCTTGCATACCACCTTGGAATAACTATTCCTGAAAGAATAGGATAGAACATTATAAAAAGCAGGGCTGTAAGTATTAGATATACATACATTGTACGTTTGGCCAGTTTACCCAGTTCGGAGAATATCTTTATTAGGTATACTATAATAATTATGATAAATGGTATTACGGAAAAATAGTGATATATAAAGGCCATTCTGCGTACTACCATCCATGGAATATACTGAAACAGTGCACCGAATATAGGCACAACCATGTATTTGTCTTTCCTTTTGATTGCAAGAATTATACCTGTAATAAGTGCTGGAATGCTGAACCACCAAATTAAAGGGTTTCCCATACATATTATACTTGAGGTAAGATTTTCAGCTGCTAAAGCTTTTGAACCATAATACCAAATTGGCTTTGCCATAATGGGCCATGCCCACCAGGGGGACGAATATGAATGTTCAGCGGTCAAATCATTATGAAAGCTATACATATGCTTTTGATTATTAAAGAACTCCTGAATCCCGTTCCCGGGAACCTGCATTATTGATGTATAGGATGCAAAGTAAATAATAGCGGGTATAATTAAAAAGAAAAGAAAGCATGCAAAGGCTGTTTTAACAAAATACTTGCTCCAGAAGCTATTAAATCTGTCAGTTATGAGACCGCTGCGTCTATAAGCTGTATAACATGCTATTTCGTCAATTTTGGCTATTACAAATATAAGGAAGATTCCCACTGCTGCATACATTGCAATCCATTTTGTTGCAATGCCTATTCCGAAAGTCAATCCACATAAAAATAGTGGAATAAGGGATTTCTTCAACCCTGCTTTATATGATTTTTTTATAAAATAATCATATATATAATAGTACATTAATATTACAAAGAACGTAACATACACATCTATTGTAGAAATCCTTGTCTGGACAAAGTGCATAAAGTCAAACATCATTAGAAAAGCAGTACAAAAAGCGTAAAATCTTTTTTTGAATATTTTAAGTCCAAAAAGGTACATGAGCGGAATCATTGCAACGCCGAAAAGAGTTCCGACAATTCTCCACCCAAAGGGATTCACACCGAAAATAAGCATTCCTATCATTACAAAATACTTACCAAGCGGAGGGTGTGTTCGCTCAAATGGTTTAATTTTACAAATAAAATCAAGAGCGGTTCTGGGGTAGAAAACTTCATCAAAATACGTACTTGTGCTGGATAATGTGTAAAAGTCTACTTTGTCCTGTTCATCTATCAGATTGGATAATAAATAGGGTTTACCATCGACACTTTTTAATTTGGTAACATCTTTAGCTTCATTGGAAGAGTCTATACTTTTAACTTTAAGAGGGGTAGTAGAGCCTTTCTCAAATATTGCAATCTCATTAATAGCTGCGCCCGGTCCATTGGGAACTATTTTTATCTTGCTGGTGCTAAACTCTTTTGTAGTTGTTTTCCATGAATAAAAACCGGATTTATCAATAGATTCGGAGCTGGTATAATAATTATTTGAATTGAGATACTTAATATCATATTTTACATTATCATACTTCTCTTCGTTGTATCCTTGATAGAGCATTACTTTAGAAATATTAGCTTCTTTTCCCAAATCAACTATGAATCCATCATCTTTAGCAGATGGGGCCCAGGCTGTTTCAGGCACTTCAAACCCGCCCAGACTATATAGGGCAGGAATAGCATAGATAATTGTCATAGCAAGCATTATAATAAAATCTTTTTTTCTCAATTTGAACAAAGGCTTAACTTCATTAGTTGTATCCAGCAAATTATAGTCTGGTATTAGAAATTTGCCGTTATGTATGTCTCTTATTCGCTTGAAGCTCCATATTCCTATTACTAAGAGAAACAGAAATGTCACGCTCATCATCATAGTTGCAAAGCCCGGCATTTTTATATTTGAAAAAAAACCTGAAATTTGCTTAATTAAGTTATTAAAATAAGTCTCCAACTGTATGCCCCCAATTAATATTCTTTAAAAAGTTTTACCATAATTATAATATAGTATGTATGACAAAACAATTGAAATCGTTTGTTGTAATAGAGAGTGGTTATGTTATAATATGAACAAGTTGAAAGCTATACTTAAGGAGTTGTTGATATGAAATTTACGAAAATGCAAGGTTTAGGGAATGACTATATATATGTTGATTGCACGCATACAGTTATTAATAATATAGCAGATATTGCAAGGCGAGTAAGTGACCGACATTTCGGAATCGGTTCAGACGGACTTGTTTTAATAATGAAATCTGATGTAGCTGATTTCCGTATGAGAATGTTCAATTCAGACGGATCAGAAGCTGAGATGTGCGGAAATGCAATCCGCTGTGTTGGAAAGTATGTCTATGACAATAAAATGATCGATAAGAACAAAATCACAATTGAGACTTTAGCCGGAATAAAAATTTTAGATTTAAGGATTGAAAATGAGGAAGTTGTACTTGCAAGAGTAGATATGGGTGAGCCTATTCTTATTCCTAAGGATATACCCGTTGATTCCGGGAAGGATCGATTTATCTCGGAGCCGGTTGAAATTGACGGAAAAACTTATAATGTTACAGCTGTTTCAATGGGTAACCCTCATGCAATTTCGTATGTTAATGATGTTACAAATTTTCCGCTTTTTGAAGTGGGACCTAAAATGGAAACGCATAAGCTATTTCCAAGAAAGGTAAACGCTGAATTTGTACAGGTGGTAGATAGATCCACTCTTAAGATGAGAGTATGGGAAAGGGGTGCAGGAGAGACACTTGCATGTGGTACAGGAGCTTGTGCAGTTCTTGTAGCATCTGTTCTGAACGGAGTGTCGGACAGAATAGCAACAATTAAACTTTTAGGTGGAGACTTACTTATAGAATGGTCAGAAAAAGACAATCATGTATATATGACTGGGCCGGCTGTAAAAGTTTTTGAAGGAGAAATTGAGGTATAATAGAAATTTGTATATGAAGAGAGGAATAGTAATATGGCATTTGTAAATGAAAATCATTTGAAATTACCCGGTAATTATTTATTTGCCGAAATAGGCAAGAGAGTAGCTGCATTCAAAGCACAGAATACTGAAGCGGATGTAATAAGATTGGGAATAGGTGATGTTACCCGTCCACTTCCTATGGCGTGTATTGATGCAATGCATAAAGCGGTTGATGATATGTCAAGAGTTGAAACCTTCAAAGGTTATCCTGAATATGAAGGTTACGATTTCCTAATTAATAAAATTATTGAGTGCGATTACAAAACAAGAGGCATAAATATAGCATATGATGAGGTTTTTGTATCAGATGGTGCAAAGAGTGATACTGCAAATATACAGGAGCTTTTTGGCTTAAACAGCAAAATAGCAGTAACTGACCCGGTATACCCCGTTTATGTTGACAGTAATGTAATGGCAGGAAGAACAGGCGAGTATGTGGAAGGAAAGTGGACCAATGTAACTTACCTGCCATGTACTGCAGAGAATGGTTTTATTCCTGAGCTGCCTAAAGAAAGAGTTGACCTGATATATTTATGTTTGCCAAACAATCCTACAGGAACAACTCTTACCAGAGACCAATTAAAGGTTTGGGTTGAATACGCTGCAAAAAACAAATCAATAATATTATTTGACTCTGCATATGAAGCATTTATTACTCAGGATGATGTCCCTCACAGCATATATGAAATCGAAGGTGCAAAAGAAGTGGCAATTGAATTCAGGAGCTATTCAAAAACTGCTGGCTTCACCGGTACCAGATGTGCTTATATTGTAATTCCTAAAGAATTAAAAGCTTCTTCAGCTGTAGGTGAAGAAATAGGGTTAAACAGGCTTTGGTACAGAAGACAAGCAACTAAGTTCAATGGCGTATCCTATATTGTTCAGCGTGGTGCGGAAGCAATATATTCAGAAGAAGGACAAAAGCAGGTTAAAGAAACAATTTCATACTATTTAGCAAATGCAGCAATTATTAAAAATGGGCTTGAAAGTATCGGTATAAAAGTATTTGGTGGTGTAAATGCCCCATATATCTGGATGAGGACACCAAATGGAATGGATTCATGGGCATTCTTTGATAAATTGTTAAGTGAAGCAAATATAGTTGGAACACCAGGGGTTGGATTCGGACCTAGCGGGCAGGGATATTTCAGACTTACTGCATTCGGCAACAGACAAAATACAGAAGCTGCTGTTGAAAGATTTAGAACAAGACTGAAAATATAAAAATGAAGGATGGATATTATGTTGAAGTGGGATCAACTTAATTCAACCTGTGGACGCTGCCAATCCTGCGAATTGGGTAAAACAAGAACCAATATTGTTATCGGCAGAGGTAATATTAATGCCCCAATAATGTTTATTGGAGAGGGGCCAGGAGAACAGGAGGATAAACAGGGGTTACCCTTTGTGGGTCCAGCCGGCCAACTGCTGGATACTTTGTTGGAAGCTTTAATGTTTGAACCTGATGACTATTACATTGCAAATGTGGTTAAGTGCAGGCCTCCAAACAATAGAGTACCCAATGATGAAGAGGCAGAAAAATGTTTACCTTATTTAAGAAATCAGGTAGCACTTATAAGACCCCGTATTATTGTCTGTTTAGGAAGTACTGCAGCCAGATATGTTGTATCAAGAGATGCTAAAATAACACAAATACGCGGACAATGGATAGAAAGAAAGGGAGGCTATTGGATTATGCCAACATTTCATCCTGCTGCGCTCTTAAGAGATCAAAGTAAAAAAATAGCATTATTTAAAGATATTAAAGAGGTAAAGGAAAAATTGTTAAGTATTCGTGAACTTGAAAAATCAAATTAATGCTTTTGGTGAGGGAATTGTGGAAACAAATAAAGCAACGCAAAGAATTGAAAAACTAAATCGTGAATACATTGAAGCATTTAAAAATAATGAAATAGTATTAGGAGGGGGCTGTATAGGCAGTCCTCTTATTATTATAGGTGAAGCCCCGGGAAAAGACGAGGTAAAATTGGGTAAACCATTTGTGGGAAGCGCAGGAAAAAATCTAAACGAATTTATCAATATACTTAGTATTGAGAGAGAAAGTCTATATATAACCAATGCTATTAAATATCGGCTGGGTAAACTAAACCCTAAGACTCAAAGAGTAGTAAACAGACCTGCAACAATTCAGGATATTAAAGATAACCAGCCTTGGCTTCATAAGGAGATTAGCTTGTTAAAACCTAAAGTTATAGTAACATTAGGGAATGTGCCGTTAAAATCAGTAACCGATGATTTTAATATTACAATAGGCACCTCACACGGGACTCTTTGCACATGCAAAATATTAGAAGAGGAGTATAAGCTCTTTCCTTTATATCACCCGGCAAGTATTATCTATAACAGATCACTGAAGGATGTATACAATCAGGACATGCTTGTACTAAAACAAGAAATTTTAAATTTTTTAAAATAGTATATTGACATAATGTAATAGCCTGTGCTATTATAACTAAGCCGTCGCAAAACGAGCCAAAACAACACCTGATGTAATAAATTGTGACAAACAAAAAACTACAAAAAGTGTTGACATCGATACGATGGTGTGGTAATATATAAAAGTCGCTCAGCGATGTTGAGCGAAGAAAAAGATGGACTTTGAAAAGTAAACAGTGACAAATACATGCAAATGTAATGTAAAGGA